>DATJSI010000109.1 GCA_035504215.1 Mycobacteriales bacterium | reverse complement strand
CCCGCCGACCGCGCGGGCCAGGTCCCAGGTGTGCACGAGCAGATCCATGGTCACGAACCGGCCGATGAGCTCTCCGGCGGGCATCTTCCCCGGTGGGCCGTCGACCTCCTGGGCGAGCGCATCCGGGTCGGCGGTGATCTTTTCGAGTTCCTGCTGAGCCTCCGTCCAGGCCTGAAGTGGGTCCTCGTCCGCACCCATCGGCCGGGGTTCGCCGCCTCGCACCCCGGCGATCACGCCGCGGTGACCGTTGACGATGTGCGCCACCACGTCGCGCGGCGTCCACTGCGTGCACGGCGACTGAGCGCTCCACTTGTCGGGGCTCGCCGTACGGGCCGCCGCGCCGAAGCACCGGGACACCCGCTGGTACGCCTCCTGCACGTTCGCCATGACGGGAGACTAGACGCAGGTCAGCTCACTCCAGCCGTTTGCGCCGGTGCTATCGGACGAAGAAGTGCCAGCCGAGCCACCACCAGCCGAAGGCGACGGCGACTCTGCCTGCGCGGCGCGATGACAGCCGGCTGAACAGCTCGCCGGCCGTGGCAAGGCGAGCACCGCGGCGGCGGGCGAGCAGGTCGACGGCGACCGCCACCACCACGGCGGCGAGGTAGCCGGCAATGGTCAGCGCGCGACTCATCGGCGGCTCAACCAATAGCCGAAGCCGAGCCACGCCGCGAACAGTGCGGCACGCGCCGGCACCGGCCCGAACCACGGGTTCACGAGGTCGCTCACCGTCGGATGCGCGTGATCGGCGCCCAGGAAGAGTGCAGCGAGCTCGAGTGCGGTGAACCCGGCGAGCACCAGAGCCCAGGCGAGCCATGCGCGCCGGCCGACCCTCGGCCGCACCGCCACCGATCTCCGCGAGCCGAAGGCCACGCCCACACCGATGGCTCCGGGCACGAAGGTCGCAACCGCAGCCGAGGTGGTGAACGTCGAGAAGTGGCCGGCCACCCACGAGTACAGCAATGCCACGACCAGCCCGGCGACGGTCGCTGCGCGCCGGTGCGCCCGGAGCCAGCCGACGGCTTCGCCAGTCACGCGTGCAGTGTGCGCCAGGCAGAATGGGCGGATGTCCGCGCCCGCCCGGCCGTCCGCCCTCGACCCGACGATCGCCGCGCGGCTCAAGCGCGACGAGCACGGGCTGGTCGCCGCGGTCATCCAGCAGTGGGACACCGGCGAGGTGTTGATGCTCGGGTGGATGGACGACGAGGCGCTGCACCGCACGCTGACGTCGGGTCGCTGCACGTTCTGGAGCCGTAGCCGCCAGGAGTACTGGGTCAAGGGCGAGACGTCGGGGCACCTGCAATGGGTGAAGTCGGTCGCGCTCGACTGCGACGGCGATGCGCTTCTCGTCTCGGTCGACCAGGTCGGTGCGGCCTGCCACACCGGCGACCGCCGCTGCTTCGACGCCGGCGGCGACCTCGATGCCGTGGTGGGGCGGGCGGAATGAGCGCGAGCAGAGCCGCCGGCGCGGCAGCCGACGGTGTCGTTGCTCCTGACCGCGAGGGCTTCCTCGCGGACCTTGCCGAGCATCGCGTGGTGCCGGTCGTCTGCCGTTTGCTTGCCGACGCCGAAACCCCGATCAGCGCCTACCGCAAACTCGCGCAGGGCCGGTCCGGGACATTCCTGCTCGAGTCGGCCGAGATCGGGGGCGTGTGGTCGCGCTACTCCTTCGTCGGCGTGCACTCGGCGGCGACCCTGTCCGAGCGTGACGGTCATGCGGTCTGGACCGGCATCGGACCGGACGACCATCCCGACGACCCACTGGCTGCGCTGAAGGACGCTGCGGCACGGCTGCACACCCCGCGCCGCCCGGGCCTGCCGCCGCTCACGGGCGGGTTGGTCGGCTACCTGGGGTACGACGCGGTCCGGCGGATGGAGCGACTGCCTGCGCTGGCCGCCGACGACCTCGAGATTCCCGAGCTGCACTTCCTGCTCGCGACCGACCTCGCCGTACTCGACCACAGAGACGGCTCGATCTTGTTGATTGCGAACGTGATTCGGGGTCTCACTCCGAACGCCGACAGCGATCCGAACACGGCGTACGACGACGCGGTCGCGCGGCTGGAGTCGATGACCGCCGACCTGTCGAAGCCGGCTGAGTCCTCGGTCGCCGTTCTCGATCGCTCGACCGAGGTCGACTACGAGGAGCGCTCGACCAGGGCCGAGTACATGGCGGCGGTCGAGCAGGCGAAGGCACACATCCGCGACGGTGACTGCTTCCAGATCGTCGTATCGCAGCGGTTCGAGATGTCGACCGAAGCCGATGCGCTCGATGTCTACCGCGCGTTGCGAGCCTCGAACCCGTCGCCGTACATGTACCTGCTGCGGTTCGACGACCTCGATGTCGTCGGCTCGTCTCCCGAGGTTCTGGTGAAGGTCGAGGCCGGTCGTGCGCTGATGCACCCGATCGCAGGGACGCGTCCACGGGGAGCGACGCCGGAACGCGATGCCGCGCTTGCCGCCGAGCTCCTCGCCGACCCCAAGGAACGCGCCGAGCACGTGATGCTGGTCGACCTCGGTCGCAACGACCTCGGCCGGGTCTGCCGGGCCGGGTCGGTCGAGGTGGTCGACCTGATGTCGGTCGAGCGGTTCTCGCACGTGATGCATCTCGTGTCGACCGTCGTGGGCGAGGTTGCCGAGGGAACGAGCGCGCTCGACGTGCTGTGCGCCTGCTTCCCCGCCGGGACCCTGTCGGGTGCGCCCAAGGTCCGCGCAATGGAGATCATCGAGGCGCTCGAGCCCACCCGGCGAGGGCTGTACGGCGGAGTCGTGGGCTACGTCGACGTCGCGGGGGACCTCGACACCGCGATCGCGATCCGCACGGTGGTGATGCGGGCCGGTCGCGCCTACGTCCAAGCCGGGGCCGGCATCGTCGCCGACTCCGATCCTGCGACCGAGGACACCGAGTCCCGGGACAAGGCCGCCGCGGTCATCAACGCGCTGCTCGCGGCCGGGTCACTGCGACCCGCCGGCGCATGAGCTCGCCGCCACGCATGACGTCCCGGCGGGCGCCGGCCGTCGCCCTGCTCACCTGCGCGGTGGGTGGCTTGCTGGTCCTGCTTTCCAGCGGGCGGCAGTGGGCGCACACCGTCCTCACGAACGTCGCCGGCCAGGGCCGCTCCGAGCTGTCCGTCACGGGCCACTATGTCGCGCCCGCGCTACCCGCCCTCGGCATCGCGTTGCTCGCACTCGCCGCGGCGATCATTGCCGCCCGGGGCTGGCTGCGCCGGGCGGTCGGCGTTGTCGTCGTCCTCATCGGCGCCGCGGCGATCGGCGTGGCGCTCACCGCGCGCGGGGACGTCGCCGCGGCGCTCGAGCGGCGTGAGGTGGGTGCTCAGGGGCTGACCGTGCACGCCAGCGCGAACGGCTGGTGGCTGGTCGCCGTACTCGGCGGGGTGCTCGCGGTCGCCGCCGGCGCGCTCACGGTCTTCCGGGCAGGGAACTGGTCCGGGCTGGGTGCGAAGTACGACGCGCCCAGCGCTGCGGCGCCGGCGAAGGATGAGGCCGCCGTCGCCTGGGAGGCGCTCGACCGGGGCGAGGACCCCACCGCCTGACCCTGAAGACCGAGCGCGTGGGGTGCGCCGAACCGGCCGAACCGGGCGCCTTACCCTGTTGGGGTGTCAGTCCTCGACGACATTCTCACCGGCGTCCGCGAGGACCTCGCGGAGCGCGAACGGGTCCTTCCACTCGATGTCGTGAAGCAGATGGCCGCGCGCCAGTCGCCTGCTCGCGACGCGACCGCGGCGCTGTCCGGGCGCGGCGTGGCGGTGATCGCCGAGGTGAAGCGGTCCAGCCCGAGCTCGGGCCAGCTCGCATCGATCAGCGATCCGGCCGAGCTGGCCCGCGAGTACGAAGCCGGTGGCGCCGCGATGATCTCGGTGCTGACCGAGCAGCGCCGCTTCGACGGCTCACTCGCCGATCTCGAGGCGGTGCGGGCAGCGGTGGCGGTCCCCGTCCTGCGCAAGGACTTCGTCATCACGCCCTACCAGGTCTGGGAAGCGCGCGCGCACGGCGCCGATGCGGTCCTGCTGATCGTGGCCGCCCTGGCGCAGGAGGTGCTGGTCAGCCTGCGCGAGCGGGTCGAGAGCCTGGGGATGACCGCGCTGGTCGAAGTGCACGACGAGGCCGAGGCGCTGCGTGCGTTGGAGGCCGGCGCGCGAGTGATCGGCATCAACAACCGCAACCTGCGCACGCTCGACGTCGACCGCGACACCTTCGCCCGGATCGCACCCCTGCTCCCACCGCCGACGATCCGGATCGCGGAGAGCGGCGTGCGCGGCCCGCACGACCTGCTCGCTTGCGCCGCTGCCGGCGCGGATGCAGTGCTGGTCGGAGAAGGCCTCGTGAAGGCCGACGTGCCGCGGCAGGCGGTTGCCGATCTCGTGGCCGCGGGAGCGCACCCGTCCTGCCGTCACTCGGCCTGAGCGCATGTCTGCCGACCTCGGTTCGACCGTCGAGTCCAGCGACGGGCGGTTCGGCCCGTACGGCGGCCGCTACGTGCCCGAGGCGCTGATCGCGGCCCTCGACCAGCTCACCGAGGTTTATGCCGAGGCGCGCGCGGACCCCGAGTTCCGGGCCGAGCTGTCGCGCCTGCTTCGCGAGTACGCCGGACGGCCGTCGCTGCTTTACCGCGCCGAGCGTTTCTCGGCCGAGATCGGCGCCCAGGTGTGGCTCAAGCGAGAAGACCTGAACCACACCGGTGCGCACAAGATCAACAACGTCCTCGGCCAGGCGCTGCTCACCCGCCGGATGGGCAAGCCGCGGGTCATCGCCGAGACCGGCGCCGGGCAGCACGGCGTTGCCACGGCGACCGCGGCGGCGCTGTTCGGGCTCGAGTGCGTCGTCTACATGGGCGAGGTCGACGTCGAACGACAGTCGCTCAACGTCGCCCGGATGCGGCTGCTCGGCGCCGAGGTCGTGCCGGTGGCGAGCGGGTCGCGCACGTTGAAGGACGCGATGAACGAGGCGTTCCGCGACTGGGTGACCAACGTCGAGACCACCCACTACGTCATCGGTTCGGTCGGGGGCCCGGCGCCGTTCCCGGCGATGGTGCGGGACTTCGCATCGGTCATTGGCACCGAGGCCAGGGCGCAGGCGCTCGACCAGATCGGCCGGCTGCCGGACGCGGTGATTGCGTGCGTCGGCGGCGGATCCAACGCGATGGGCATCTTCTCGGCCTTCCTGGCGGACGAGGGCGTCCGCCTGTACGGGTTCGAGGCGGCCGGCGACGGGGTCGAGACCGGGCGGCACGCCGCCACGTTGACCGCCGGCTCGCCCGGCGTGCTGCACGGCGCACGCTCCTACGTGCTGCAGGACGCCGACGGCCAGACCCTCGAGTCGCACTCGATCTCGGCCGGCCTCGACTACCCGGGGGTCGGGCCGGAGCACGCCTGGCTCAAGGACACCGGCCGCGCGACGTACCGGCCGGTTTCCGACGTCGAGGCGATGGAGGCCTTCCGCCTGCTCTGCCGGACCGAGGGGATCATCCCGGCGATCGAGAGCGCGCACGCGCTCGCCGGCGCGCGGATGGTCGCCGCGGATCTCGGCTCGGACGCGGTTCTGGTCGTGAACCTGTCCGGTCGCGGAGACAAGGACATGGACACGGCGGCGCGCTGGTTCGGGTTGATGTCGTGAGCTCGCGCTCGGGGGCGGCGATCTCGGCTGCCCGCGCGCGGGGCCGGGGCGCGCTGATCGGCTACCTGCCCGCCGGCTTTCCGTCGTACGACGGCTGCCTCGAGGCCATGCGGGCGCTCGTGGACGGCGGCGTCGACGTCGTCGAGGTCGGCCTGCCGTACAGCGACCCGGTGCTCGACGGCCCGACCATCCAGGCCGCGGCCGAGCAGTCGCTTCGGGGCGGCACGCGGATCGCCGACGTGCTGCGCACCGTCGAGGCGGTTGCGGGCATGGGGGTTGCGACGGTCGTCATGACGTACTGGAACCCGGTGCTGCAGTACGGCCCGGCGCGCTTCGCGGCCGACCTTGCCGCCGCCGGCGGGTCGGGGTTGATCACCCCGGACCTCATTCCCGACGAGGCGGCTGAGTGGCTCGCGGTCAGTGCCGAGCACGACCTCGAGCGGATCTTCCTCGTCGCGCCGTCCTCGTCCGGCGCGCGGATCGCCTCGACCACAGCAGCGGCCTCGGGCTGGGTCTACGCCGCGTCCACGATGGGTGTAACGGGCGCGCGCGCCACGACGTCGCAGGTCGCCCCCGCGCTGGTCGCTCGGGTGCGGGCCGCGACCGACCTTCCGGTCGGCGTCGGGCTCGGCGTGTCGAACGGCACGCAGGCCGCCGAGGTCGCCGCGTACGCCGACGGGGTCGTCGTCGGTTCGGCGCTCGTGCGCTGCCTGCTCGATGCGGCCACGCTGCCGCAGGGAGTGGCGGCGGTGGGCGCGCTGGCCGCGGACCTCGCTGCGGGGGTTCGAACCGCGCCGAGCCTCGCCCCGTAGCCTGACTACGTGCTGCCCGCCCACATTCCGAGTCCGTCGCGGGCGGTGGTTCATCTCGGCCCGGTGCCGATCCGCTTCTACGCGCTGTGCATCATCGCCGGTGTCGTGGTGGCGGTGTGGGTCGGCGACCGGCGGTTCCAGAAGCGTGGCGGGCCGCCGGGCGCGATGGCGGACATCGCGACCTGGGCGGTGCCGTTCGGCCTGGTCGGGGCCCGGCTCTACCACTTGGCGACCAATCCCGAGCTGTACTGGGGCGGCCCCGGGCGGCCGGGCACGATCGGCGCGCTGAAGATCTGGGACGGCGGGCTCGGCATCTGGGGCGGTGTGCTGTTCGGCGCGCTCGGTGCCTACATCGCCTGCCGTCGCTACCACCTGAACTTCGCCCTGGTCGCGGACTCGCTCGCGCCCGGCATGCCGCTCGCCCAGGCGGTCGGGCGGTGGGGCAACTGGTTCAACCAGGAGCTCTACGGCCGGCCCACCGGCCTTCCCTGGGGCCTGCACATCGACCTCGCGCACCGGATGCCGGGATACCTGGCCGACGCCTACTACCAGCCGACCTTCCTCTACGAGTCGATCTGGGACGTCGGCGTGGCGATCCTCGTGATCCTTGCCGACCGGCGCTGGCATTTCACCCGCGGCCGCGCCTTCGCGTTGTATGTCATGGCGTACACCGCCGGTCGCGGCTGGATCGAGGCGCTGCGGATCGACGACGCGCACAAGTTCTTCGGGCTGCGGCTCAACGACTGGACGAGCGTGATCGTGTTCATCGCCGCGACGGCTTACTTCGTGCTGATGCGGCCGAAGCCGGGCGAGCCGGAGCAGCCCGAGGATGACGCGCTCGACCCGGCAGCCGGACATACGCTGACGACATGACCGACGCGGCCGAGGTTGCCGCCGTGGGCACGTCCGGCGGGGAGATCCACCACACTCACCGCGACGTCAACCGCGGCTGGCTTCGCCCGGCCGTGTTCGGCGCCATGGACGGCGTCGTCTCCAATGGCGCGCTGGTCGCGGGCGTCGCGGGCGCGCACACCTCCGTGCACACGGTGATCCTCAGCGGGTTCGCCGGCCTGCTTGCCGGCTCGTTCTCGATGGCGGTGGGTGAGTGGACGTCGGTGCAGTCGCAGACCCAGCTGGTGCAGGCGGAGATCGCCAAGGAGCGCGCCGAGATCGAGCGCAGCCCGCGCGCCGAGGAGGCCGAGCTGGCCGCGATGTTCCGCCATCGCGGGCTGTCACGGGAGCTCGCGACCCGGGTGGCCCGCGAGCTCTCCGAGGACGCGGATGACGTCTGGCGCGTCCATGTCCGTGAGGAGCTCGGCGTCGACCCCGACGAGCAACCGTCGCCGTACCTCGCCGGAGGCTTGTCCTTCATCACCTTTGCGCTCGGCGCGTTCGTGCCGTTGCTGCCGTACCTTCTCGGCGCCCACACCCTGATCTGGTCGCTCGTCCTCGGAGCGATCGCGTTGCTGGCGATGGGTGCGGCGGTGGCGCGCTTCACGGGCCGGTCCGGCTGGACCGGGGCCGTCCGACACCTGGTCCTCGGCGGGATCGCGGTGGCGGTGGTGTACGGCGTAGGCGCCGCGATCGGCACCGGCGTTTCGAGCTAGCTGCTGTCGGGATCCCGCAAGCGCGCTGCGCTAGCCTTCTTCGTGCAGGGCCAACGTCGTCCCGCGCCAGCCATCTCCACCCGACTGAGCGGACGACGGAGCCCGACGCCATGCCTGCACCTCTGCTTGCCCGGTTGCCGGGCGTTCCGCCTCCGCAAGGTCTCTACGACGGCCGGCACGAGCACGACTCGTGTGGCGTGGCCTTCGTCGCGGACCTGCACGGTCGGCGTTCGCACGAGGTCGTAGCCGATGCCTTGACCGCCTTGCAGAACCTGGACCATCGCGGCGCCTCCGGCGCCGAGCCCAACACCGGTGACGGCGCCGGCATCCTCGTCCAGGTGCCGGATGGGTTCCTTCGCGCCGAGTGCGGCTTCGAGCTCCCGCACGCCGGCACGTACGCCGCCGGTCTGGTGTTCCTGCCCGCCGAACCGGCAGCCGCCGCGAAGGCCGTCGCCCGGATCGAACGGATTGCCGCGGAGGAGGAGTTGCGCGTGCACGGCTGGCGCCCGGTTCCGGTAGACCCTGGGCCACTCGGCGCTGCGGCCCGGGCGGTCATGCCGCAGATCCGGCAGGTGGTCGTGAGCGCGACCCGCGGCGAGGTCGGGATGGCGCTCGAGCGGCGGGCGTTCTGTGCCCGCAAGCGGGTCGAACGGGAGGTCGGTGCGTACCTCCCGTCCCTGTCGAGCCGGACGATCGTCTACAAGGGCATGCTGACCACCGGCCAGCTGCCGGTGTTCTTTCCCGATCTCGTTGACGCCCGCTTCGAGTCGGCGATCGCACTGGTGCACTCGCGGTTCTCCACGAACACCTTCCCGTCCTGGCCGCTTGCGCACCCGTATCGGTTCGTCGCCCACAACGGCGAGATCAACACGATCAGGGGCAACCGCAACTGGATGCGCGCACGGGAGGCGCTGCTGGAGAGCGACCTGATCCCGGGTGACCTGCGTCGCCTGTTCCCCGTCGTCACTCCCGGCTTCAGCGACTCGGCGAGCTTCGACGAGGTGCTCGAGCTGCTTCATCTCGGCGGCCGCTCGCTTCCGCACGCCGTGCTGATGATGATCCCGGAGGCCTACGAGAACAACCGCGAGATGCCGCCGGCGCTGCGCGCGTTCTATGAGTTCCACTCCTGCGTGATCGAGCCGTGGGACGGCCCGGCATGCGTGACGTTCACCGACGGCGACGTCGTCGGCGCGGTACTGGACCGCAACGGCCTGCGCCCGGCGCGCTACTGGATCACCGACGAGGACCGGGTCGTCATGGCGTCCGAGGTCGGAGTGCTCGACATCCCTCCGGGAAAGGTGGTCCGCAAGGGCCGGCTGCAGCCGGGCCGGATGTTCCTGGTCGACACGGTTGCGGGGCGAATCGTCGACGACGACGAGCTCAAGGCGGAGCTGGCCGCCGAGCACCCGTACCAGGAGTGGCTGCACGCCGGCCTGCTCGACCTGCGCACGCTGCCCGAGCGCGAGCACGTCGTCTACCCGCACGAGTCCGTCGTACGGCGGCAGCAGGCGTTCGGCTACACCGAGGAAGAGCTGCGGCTGATCATCGCGCCGATGGCACGGGGCGCCGCCGAGGCGATCGGCTCCATGGGCACGGACACTCCGGTCGCGGTGTTGTCGGACCGGCCGCGGCTGCTCTTCGACTACTTCACCGAGTCCTTCGCGCAGGTGACCAACCCGCCGCTCGACGCCATTCGCGAGGAGCTGGTGACGTCCCTGTCCACCGCGACCGGGCCGGAGGGCAACCTGCTGGAACCGACGCCGGCGTCCTGCCGGCAGATCACGCTGCCGTTCCCGGTGATCGACAACGACGACGTGGCAAAGATCATCCACGTCAACGACGACGGCGACCTGCCCGGCTTCGCGGCAAGGGTGGTCAAGGGTCTCTACCCGGTGTCCGGAGGCGGCCCCGCGCTGCGCGATGCGATCGAGCGCGTACGCCGCGAGGTGAGTGAGGCGATCGCAGCGGGGGTCCGGCTGATCGTGCTGTCCGACCGTGACAGCGACGCGCAGCTGGCGCCGATTCCCTCCCTGCTGCTGACCGGCGCCGTCCATCATCAGCTGACCCGCGAGCGCACCCGCACGAAGGTCGGGCTGATCGTCGAGGCCGGCGACGTGCGCGAGGTGCATCACGTCGCGCTCTTGATCGGCTACGGCGCGGCGGCGGTGAACCCGTACCTCGCGATGGAGACGGTCGAGGACCTGGTGCGGCGCAGCGTCGTCACGGGGATCGAGCCGGACGAGGCGGTCCGGCACTACATCAAGGCGCTCGGCAAGGGCGTCCTGAAGGTCATGAGCAAGATGGGCGTGTCGACTGTGGCGTCGTACACGGGTGCGCAGATCTTCGAGGCGCTGGGGCTTTCACGCGACGTCGTTGACGAGTACTTCACGGGGACGGCGTCCCCGCTGGGCGGTGTAGGTCTCGCCGAGCTGGCCGAGGAGGTGGCCGCTCGGCACCGGCATGCCTACCCGCGCGTGCCACACAAGCACCGAACACTGTGGGCCGGTGGCGAGTACCAGTGGCGGCGTGAGGGCGAACCGCACCTGTTCAACCCCGAGACCGTCTTCACGTTGCAGCACGCGACGCGATCAAGGCAGTACGACGTGTTCAAGCGCTACACGCGCGCGGTCGACGAGCAGGCGGAGCGGCTGATGACGCTGCGCGGCATGTTCCGGTTCGCCGCGGGTCGCCGTGATCCCGTGCCGATCAGCGAGGTCGAGCCGGTCGCATCGATCGTGCGGCGCTTCGCGACCGGAGCGATGTCGTACGGATCGATCTCCGCCGAGGCGCACGAGACGCTCGCCATCGCGATGAACGCGATCGGCGGCAAGTCCAACACCGGCGAAGGCGGCGAGGACGCCGAACGGCTGCATGACCCGGCGCGGCGCAGCGCGATCAAGCAGGTCGCGAGCGGGCGGTTCGGAGTTACGAGCGACTACCTGACCAACGCCACCGACCTGCAGATCAAGATGGCGCAGGGCGCGAAGCCCGGCGAAGGCGGTCAGCTGCCGGGCCACAAGGTCTACCCGTGGATCGCGAAGACCCGTGGGTCGACCGCCGGTGTCGGCCTGATCTCACCGCCGCCGCACCACGACATCTACTCGATCGAGGACCTGGCGCAGCTGATCCACGACCTGAAGAACGCCAACCCGCAGGCGCGCGTGCACGTGAAGCTGGTCGCGGAGGTCGGTGTCGGCACGGTCGCCGCCGGAGTGTCCAAGGCGTACGCCGACGTCGTACTGATCTCCGGGCACGACGGCGGCACCGGCGCAGCGCCGCTGACCTCGCTGAAGCACGCCGGTACGCCGTGGGAGCTCGGGCTTGCCGAGACGCAGCAGACCTTGCTCCTCAACGGCCTGCGCGACCGGATCACCGTGCAGGTCGACGGTCAGCTCAAGACCGGCCGCGATGTCGTGATCGCTGCACTTCTCGGCGCCGAGGAGTTCGGGTTCGCCACTGCGCCGCTGGTTGTGTCGGGGTGCGTGATGATGCGCGTCTGCCATCTCGACACGTGTCCGGTCGGGGTCGCGACGCAGAACCCCGAGCTTCGCAAACGCTTCACCGGCCGGCCGGAGTTCGTGCAGACGTTCTTCGAGTACATCGCCGAAGAGGTGCGCGAACACCTGGCCGCGCTCGGGTTCCGGTCGCTTGACGAGGCAATCGGCCAGGTGGAGATGCTCGAGACGGCCGGGGCGGTGTCGCACTGGAAAGCGCGCGGCCTGGACCTGTCGCCGATCTTTCACCGGCCCCAGGTCGACTCCGCGGCCCGCCGCACCCGCGAGCAGGACCACGGTCTCGACCAGGCACTCGACCGCACGCTGATCCAGCTCTGCGAGGGCGCACTCGGCGATGCCCGTCCGGTTCGGCTCGACCTGCCGATCCGCAACGTCAACCGCACGGTCGGGACGATGCTGGGATACGAGGTCACCCGTCGGTACGCCGACGCCGGGCTTCCGGACGGCACGATCGACGTCACGTTCACCGGGTCGGCCGGGCAGTCCTTCGGCGCCTTCATCCCGCGCGGCATCACGCTGCGACTGGTCGGAGACTCCAACGACTACCTCGGCAAGGGGCTGTCGGGCGGGCGGATCGTCGTGCGCCCGCACCCCGACGCGCGGTTCGCCGCCGAGGACAACGTGGTGGCCGGCAACGTGATCCTGTACGGCGCGACCGCAGGCGAGGCGCTCATCCGCGGCGTCGTGGGGGAGCGGTTCGCCGTCCGCAACTCGGGCGCCGTCGCCGTCGTCGAAGGTGTCGGGGACCACGCCTGCGAGTACATGACCGGCGGCCGCGTCGTGATCCTCGGACCGACCGGCCGCAACCTGGCCGCCGGGATGTCCGGAGGTGTCGGCTACCTGCTCGACGCCGACCCAACCCTCGTCAACCTCGACATGGTTGACCTCGAGCCGATCGACGAGGCGGACGTGCAGTGGCTGCACGGGATCGTGCAGCACCACGCCGCGGAGACCGGGTCGGTGGTGGCGGAGGGCCTGCTCCGGAACTGGCCGGGTGCGGTCGAGCGGTTCACGCGGGTCATGCCGCGGGACTACCGGCGAGCGCTCGACGCGGCACGCGATGCGGCGACCGCCGGTGCCGGCATCGACGATGCGGTGATGGCGGCGGCGCATGGCTGACCCGAAGGGGTTCCTCACGACGCCTCGCGAGATGCCGGCCCGGCGACCGGTCGACGTGCGGATCCAGGACTGGCGGGAGGTCGCGCTCGACTTCCCGCCGGACCGGTTGCAGGGTCAGGCCGGCCGCTGCATGGACTGCGGCATCCCGTTCTGCCATCAGGGCTGCCCGCTCGGCAACCTGATCCCCGAGTGGAACGACCTCGTCTGGCGCGGTGACTGGCGCGAGGCGATCGAGCGGCTGCACGCGACGAACAACTTTCCGGAGTTCACCGGGCGGCTGTGCCCGGCGCCGTGCGAGAGCGCCTGCGTGCTGGGGATCAACGCGGATCCCGTGACGATCAAGCAGGTCGAGGTCGAGATCGTCGATCGGGCCTGGGCCGAGGGCTGGATCGCGTCGCAGGTCGCCGAGCGGCTGTCCGGCCGGACGGTCGCCGTCGTGGGCTCGGGACCGGCCGGCCTGGCCGCTGCGCAGCAGCTGACCAGGGCCGGGCACACGGTCGTCGTGTACGAGAGGTCCGACCGGGTCGGTGGCCTGCTTCGCTACGGCATCCCCGAGTTCAAGCTGGAGAAACGGCACCTCGATCGTCGGCTGTTGCAGATGGAAGAGGAGGGCACTCGCTTCCGGATCGGGGTCGATGTCGGTGTGGACATCACCGCGGACCAACTGCGCAAGCGGCACGACGCGATCGTGCTTGCCGCGGGCTGTCCGGTGCCGCGCGACCTCGACGTCGCCGGCCGCTCGCTGGCCGGCATCCATCCGGCCATGGACTACCTGCCGCTCGCGAACCGGGTGCAGCACGGGGATCTCGACGATCCGACGATCACCGCGGCCGGCAAGGACGTCGTGATCATCGGCGGGGGAGACACCGGCGCGGACTGCCTGGGTACGGCGCATCGGCAGGGTGCTCGGTCCGTGACCCAGCTGGAGATCCTTGCGCGCCCGCCCGGGGCCCGATCCGCGACGATGCCGTGGCCGACGTACCCGATGACCTACCGGGTTTCGAGCGCGCACGAAGAAGGCGGCGAGCGGGTCTTCGCGGTGTCGACGACCAGGTTCGTCGACGACGGCGCCGGCCGGGTGGCGGCCCTGGTGCTCACCGACGTCGACGAACGGTTCGTGCCGATACCGGGCACCGAGCGGACCGTGTCCGCGCAGCTCGTGCTGCTGGCGATGGGCTTCGTCGGCGCCGAACGCAGCCCGCTGCTGACCGGCCTCGAGGTGTCGTTCGACCATCGCGGCAACGTGGCGCGCGGTGCGGACTGGATGACTGACGTCGATGGTGTCTTCGCCTGCGGTGACATCGGACGCGGTCAGTCGCTCATCGTGTGGGCGATCGCCGAGGGGCGGTCCTGCGCCGCAGCCGTCGACCGCTGGCTGCTCGGCGACACGCAGCTCCCCGCGCCGATCGCACCCACCGACCGCCCGATCGGCTGACCGCGCGGATCAGTACTTCGGCCCGACGAACTCATCCAACGCCGCAACCGCCTCGCGCCGCGCAACCGAGATGCTGTTCCACCGATTCTGGCGCCAGGCGATACCGAGCAGATCCAGCGCATCCGTGAAGATCCGCAGGATGTCGGCGGCGTTGTTGGTCAGCATGTAGCGGGGATACGAGTAGGTGCGTACGCCGGTGGGCAGTGGGCGATGCACGACGTTGTCGAATCGTGATCCGTCGGAATGCAGCAGGCCGCGGATCAGCGGTCGAGGATCGACGCACACAAGGTCGTGCTGCCAGTCGGCCAACGCGATTGCGCGCTCGTGCTTCCGGCCACGCCCATGCTGCGGGAACAAGCACGCCCAATGCTGCCAATAGCTGACGAGATCGGTGCAGCCGACGTTGGGAACTCGTCCAACCGTTCGACCCGTGACCGCGCTGATAGCTCGCGCGCACTCATCCATCACCAATGGGTAGGCATCTGCGCACGTAATACGTAGGGACATCGTTCGCGCAAGCTGACAGATGCAGCCGTCGCCGAGGTACATGCCTAGTAAGTAGACATAGGCGCGCCGCGGGGGAAACGGTTCGTCGTGACACATCGGGCACGACGAGATGCGCGCCTTCGGGGTGGGATTCGCCAGCCACGAGCGCAAGGTCGCACGGTTGATCCCGGTCTGCCGGCTGACCGCGCTGAGAGTCGCGCCCTCAGTCAGCTTGGCGAGCGCCGCCGCCCGCACCGATGCGTCGTACACGTTGTCCACGATGCCGCTCGCCGCCGACAGTTCTGCGACCGCACACCGCAGGTGTTCCACACCCCCGTGCACTGCTCGTTTGGTGCCCCGGGTCGGATTCGAACCGACACTGAATGGGTTTTGAATCCATCTTCTCTACCGATTGGAATACCGGGGCTGAGGCTTCGTCGAGTCTATCCAGCGGACACTGCTCGCTAGGCTGGCTTGCGTGAGTGAGGCGCGGTCGCATCGGGTGGTCATTGCCGAGGATGAGGCACTGATCCGGCTCGATCTTAAGGAGATGCTGACCAGCGAGGGATACGTCGTCGTCGGTGAGGCGGCGAACGGGCAGGACGCGATCGAGCTCGCCGAGTCGCTGCGGCCGGACCTGGTCATCCTCGACGTCAAGATGCCTGGACTCGACGGCATCTCCGCCGCGGAGCAGATCGTCGCGAACGCGAGCGCGGCGGTCATCATGCTGACCGCGTTCAGCCAACGCGAGCTGGTTGAGCGCGCCGCCGATGCCGGCGCGATGGCATACCTGGTCAAGCCGTTCGACCGCAGCGACCTGGTCCCGGCCATCGAGGTCGCGGTGAGCCGGCATCAGCAGCTGACCGCGCTCGCAGCTGAAGTCGCCGACCTTGCGGAACGGCTGGAAACCCGCAAGCTGCTCGACCGCGCAAAGAGCAAGCTGCAGGCCGATCAAGGCATGTCGGAGGCCGAGGCGTTCCGCTGGATCCAGAAGACCTCGATGGATCGACGTACCACGATGCGTGCGGTCGCAGCCGCCGTGCTCGATGTGAACCCGGCAACCGCGACGTCCTGACGCCGCGACGGGGCCGCGCGCTCCGCAATCCGATGCGAGGCATCACGAACATCGTTGTGCCACAACGACATCGCCGCGTTCGCACCTGCCGTCGTGCGGCTTGACTACGTCGGTCAACTGCGCTCGCGCTCGGCGCGTGGAACTGAAAATGCGTTGCAAATCAAGGAAAATCCACGCCCGTTGCCGGACAAGTTTGGAGCCCGGCACCTTTGGTACCGTCCGCGCCTTCCCCGTGCGCGGACGTTGTCTACTCGGTGCCGGGCTGTGCGACCAAGTTAGTCAACGCGGGTCGCCCCGGTCAACGGTAGCGATGCAGTCATTCGGATCTCGTGGGCCGATTGTGGCCCCACCCTCGCGCTCCTAGGCAAACCCCGCTACGGTGCGTACTCATTGCGCACGCCTGTTCTCTCCGAGACCGTATGAGGGGGCTGTTGTGGCACGACCGATGGTGCTGACCAGGCCGGCCACGGCGGCCGATCTCCCCGTCCTCATCAGCCTCTGGGACGAGCTGCGGCAGTCCGGCGGCCGCGCGGCTCGAGCGGTGAACCCGCTCTCGGGTGTCGATGCGAAGGACCGCCTGAGGTGCGTCCTCGAGGACCCGGGCTGCCGAGTTGTCATCGCGTGTGCCGGCGACGCACCGGCCGGCATGGCCATCATGCGCATCGCGCGCCCCGACCCGCTCACCGACAACGAGCTGGTTTACATGCCGCACGTCGTCGTGTCACCGCTGTTCCGTCACCGCGGGGTCGGCCACGCGCTGGTTGCAGCCGCGGTCGACTACGCCTCGGAGCGCCACGTCGACCACATCGCGGTCGGCGTCTATCCGGCCCTGCGCGAGACCAACCGGTTCTTCGCCCGGCTCGGGTTCGCCCCGGCCGCGATGCAGCGGATCGCTCCGGTGGCCGGCCTGCGCCGCCGGCTGGGCAGCGACTGGTCGTCCAGCCTGCACTCGGACGCGGTACGCCGCCGGACCCGCATCGTTCGCCCGATGCCGGTGCGCCCGGTGCGACAGCCCGTGCCGGAGCGCGCCGAGCCCTGACCGCCGGCTCGGCACCCGGGCCGCGCTGTCAGCGGCCGACACTACGATGCGGGCCATGGCTGCGGTTGCCACGGACACCTCGGAGAGGCGGCCCCGGCTGCTTCTCCTCGACGGCCACTCGCTGGCCTACCGGGCCTTCTTCGCGCTTCCGGTCGAGAACTTCTCGACCACGACCGGGCAGCCGACCAACGCGGTCTACGGCTTCACCGCGATGCTGATCAACGTCCTGCGCGACGAGGCGCCCACCCATGTGGCCGTGGCCTTCGACGTCGGCCGGCACACCTTCCGGACCGAGGCGTACGCCGAGTACAAGGCGACCCGGAAGGAGACCCCGACAGACTTCCGTGGCCAGGTCGCTCTGATCCACGAGGTGCTGTCCGCGCTGACCATCCCGTCGCTCGAGCTGGAGGGGTTCGAGGCCGACGACATCATCGCCACCCTGGCGGTCGAGGCCCAGGACGACATGGACGTCCTCATCGTCACCGGCGACCGTGACGTCCTCCAGCTGGTCAACGACAGCGTGACCGTCCTGATGACCCGCCGCGGCATCAGTGACATGACCCGCTTCACCCCGACCGCGGTCGAGGAGAAGTACGGGCTGACGCCCGCGCAGTACCCCGACTTTGCCGCCCTCCGCGGCGATCCGAGTGACAACCTGCCCTCGATCCCCGGCGTCGGGGAGAAGACCGCGGCAAAGTGGGTGCGGGACTTCGGCTCGCTGGACGACCTGGTCGCGCGAGTCGACGAGGTGCCGGGCAAGGCCGGTGTCGCGCTTCGCGAGCACCTGGCTGACGTGGTCCGCAACCGGCAGCTCACCGAGCTGCGCAGGGACGTCCCGCTCGACCTGCACCCCGCCGACCTCGCACTGGGCCAGTGGGATCGCGAGACGCTGAACACCCTGTTCGACACCCTGCAGTTCCGCGTGCTTCGTGAGCGGCTCTACCAGACCCTCTCGGTCGCCGAGCCGGTGACCGTCGATGCCGGGTTCGAGCTCGACGGGCGGGTCCTCGCGCCCGGCGACATCGCGCTGTGGCTCGGGGAGCACGCCCGGGGTCACGAGCGGCACGGCCTCTCGATCGCCGGCACGTGGGGGCGCGGGACCGGCGTGGTGACCGGGCTCGCGATCGCGGCTCCCGACGGCACGGCGGCGTACATCGACCCCGAGCAGCTGACCGGCGACGACGAGCAGGCGCTCGCCGCCTGGCTGGCCGACCCGGAGGTCGCCAAGGCCGCGCACGACGTGAAGGGTCCGGTGCTGGCCCTCGTCGAGCGCGGCTGGACCCTCGCCGGGGTCACGACGGACACCGCACTGGCGGCCTACATCGCGTTGCCCGGCCAGCGCTCGTTCGACCTGGCCGACCTGGCCATCCGCTACCTGCACCGCGAGCTGCGCGCCGAGACCGCCGCGGACGGCCAGCTCTCCCTCGACGGCTCGCTCGAGGAAGACGCGGCTGCGGCGGAGATGCTGCGGGCGAAGGCGATTCTCGACCTCGCCGCGGCGCTGGGAGCGGTTCTGGAGGACCGGGGCGGTTCGCGGCTGCTCACCGAGCTCGAGCTGCCGCTCACCGGGTTGCTCGCCGAGATGGAGCGGGCCGGCATCGCCGCCGACGTCGACTGGCTGGCCGAGCTCGAGGCGCGGTTCGCCGGCGAGGTGAAGCGAGCGGCCGAGCTCGCGTACTCCACGATCGGTCACGAGGTGAACCTCGGTTCGCCCAAGCAGCTCCAGCAGGTCCTGTTCGAGGAGCTTGGCCTGCCGAAGACGAAGAAGATCAAGACCGGGTACACCACCGACGCCGATGCCCTTCAGGAGCTCTACCTCAAGACCGGGCATCCCTTCCTCGAGCACCTGCTCCGGCACCGCGATGTCGCGCGGCTGAAGACCGTCGTCGACTCGTTGATCCCGATGGTCGACGAGCACAACCGGGTCCACACGACGTTCAACCAGCTGGTGGCCGCCACCGGCCGGCTGTCCAGCACCGACCCGAACCTGCAGAACATCCCGGTGCGCACGCTGGAGGGCCGGGAGATTCGCAAGGCGTTCATCGTCGGCTCCGGCTACGAGTGCCTGCTCACCGCGGACTACTCGCAGATCGAGATGCGGATCATGGCTCACCTCTCCCGCGACGCGGGCCTGATCGACGCGTTCACCTCGGGCGAGGACCTGCACACCTTCGTCGCCGCCGGCGCGTTCGGCATCCCGGTCGCCGAGGTGCAGCCCGAGCAGCGGCGCCGGATCAAGGCGATGTCCTACGGGCTGGCCTACGGGTTGTCGGCGTACGGGCTGGGCGCCCAGCTCGGCATCACGCCCGACGAGGCGCGCGAACAGATGGATGCGTACTTCGCACGCTTCGGTGGCGTGCGCGACTACCTGTCCGGCGTCGTCGATGCCGCGCGCCGCGACGGCTACACGCAGACAATCCTCGGCCGGCGCCGCTACCTGCCCGACCTGACCAGCGACAACGGGCAGCGTCGGCAGATGGCCGAGCGGATGGCGCTGAACGCGCCGATCCAAGGGTCAGCCGCGGACATCATCAAGCTCGCCATGCTGCGCGTGCGCTCGGCGCTGGAGGCCAAGTCGCTGCAGTCCCGCCTGTTGCTCCAGGTCCACGACGAGCTCGTGCTGGAGGTCGGCCAGGGAGAGCGTGAGGCGGTCGAGGACATCGTGCGCCACGAGATGGGCGCCGCCTACGCGCTGGACGTGCCGCTCGACGTCTCGGTCGGCGTCGGCAGAAGCTGGGACGACGCCGCCCACTGATCCGGCTCCGCCACGTCTGCGGGGCGCCGCACGTGGTTGGCGGCAGTCACTGCGAGCAGCCCTACCGCGGTGGTGGCGGCTACCTCGATCACTCCGCGCGGAGTGCTCGGCCGGCCGGCCAGGATCACGATCGCCTCGATCGCCGCCGCGGCGAGCACCACCGGCACCACCCGGCGACGGCGTACGGCGATGTCGTGGAAGATCAGCAGCTGGACGCCGGCCAGCGCGCTGCCCTGCACCGCGAACAACCAGGCGATGCCGCCGATGCTCGAGTAGCGGGCGCCGAAAGTGGCCCTGACCAGGAAGCCGCCGGCCACTGCGGTGACACCGACACTGATCACCGCGATGACGGCGGTCAGGATCGCCGCGTCCAGCAGCGCGCGCGCCCGGTCGTGGTGGCGGCTGAGCCGGGGGAGCGCGGCAAGGGGCACGGCCTGCGGTAGCCAGAAGGCCACCTTCGCCACGACGTTGCCCGCGGTGTAGTGGCCGCCGAGGCCGGCGGCGAGGACGTGGCGGGCCAGCAGCAGGTCCAGGCTCGAAAGCAGCAGCAACGCACCCATCGACACGATCGCGGTGAGCAGTTCCGGCCCCTGCGCTACGAGCGGCTCGGCGTGTTCGCCGCCGGTCGGTTCGAGTGGCCTCGGGCCGGTTGCGGGCAGCAGCCGGATCGCCACCAGAGCGGACATCGATGCGCCGACCGCGATCCCGGTCATCACGCCGGCGGTGCCCCCGCCGAATGCCAGTGGCAGGACACCACCGAGCAACCGTCCGAGCCCGGCGATCGTGACGACGACCGCCAGCCGCCCGAAGCGCTCGGCGCCCTGAAGGTGCCCCTGGACCGACGCGACGATGCACAGCGGAAGCAGTCCGATCACGACGGCGAGGACGGCCAGCCCGTGCCGGTTCACGTGCAGGAAGACGGTGAGCCCCGGCCAGGCCACCACCCCGACGGCCACCGTGATGAGCCCGGTCCGGATGCCGTCGGCCAGCGCGTTGTGCGGCGCCAGCCGTTCGGCCGCGGTACGTCGCGCGATCACCGCCTGCAGGGCCAGCGACGGGATCCCGCCGACCAGCAGGGTCGCCAGCATCGCGCCGAACAGGCCGTAGTCCGCCGGCCGGAGCCGGTGGCTGCCGATGATCGCGAGCAGGTAGCCGGCCAGGTTGCCCGCCATGAGCGCCGTACCGACGAGCGCGGTCGAGCGCACGAGCGAGCGCCGGGACGCTTCCTGCCCGCTTGCCGTCGTCATCTCACCCACTCGCTCGCCGGCCGCAACCGGGCCGCTACGCCCGGCCCGTCCCGAATAGTCGAGCACAGCGTGTACGGTCGCGCGCAATGATCGGCGATCGTGCCCGGCGGCGCCTCACCGCCTCCGCGGCCGGACTGACGATTGGCATCGCGTCCGCGGTCCTTCAGCTCGCACCGGTTCTCGGTCGCGGGTACGTCCTGAACCGCGACATGGTCTTTGTCCCGCGCCCGCCGCTCGACGCGCATGCACTTGGCCTCGACGGCCTGCCCCGTGACGTGCCGAGCGACCTGTTGGTCGCACTGGCGTCGCATGTCCTGCCCGGCGACGTCGTCCAGGACCTAGTGCTGCTTCTGATCATCGCCGGTGCGGGATGGGGAGCTGCCCGGCTGGCCGCGCGGGTGCTCGCCGCGCAGCCACGCCGAGCGGTCCTTGCGGGCGCAGCGGCGGCGGCCACGCTGTACTCCTGGAACCCCTACCTCGGCGAACGGCTGCGACAAGGCCAGTGGGCGGTTCTGATCGGATACGCCGCCCTGCCGTGGATCGCGGCGACTGCGATCGCACTTCGTGACGGCGAGCCCCGAGCCGGATGCCGCTTCTTCCTCGCGGTCGCGGTGGCCGCCACCGGCGGTGCCTCCGCCGAGCTGCTCGCGTTGCCGGTCGTTCTCCCGCTGGCCTTCCGGCCCGGCGGCTCGGCCGGCTGGCCGAGGCGCACCTGCATGGTGGCTGCCGCGTTCGTCCTGCTCTCCCTTCCCTGGGCGGTGCCCGCCCTGACGTTCTCGGCCGGCTACCCCTCGGACCGGGTCGGCGTGCTCGCGTTCGCCGCCCGTGCCGACACATCGTTCGGAACCGCCGGCAGCTTGCTGGCGCTCGGCGGCATGTGGAACGCCGAGGTGGCGCTTCCCGGACACGGCGCCTTCGTGGTCGCGGCAGCTGCGATCGTCTTGACCGTTGTCTCGCTGTGGGCGCTCGCGGCCTGTCGTCGCGACGCGGTGGCCCGCTGGCTGCTCGTCGCTGCCGGGATCAGCTACCTGCTCGCGATCTGGGCCGCCATCCCCGGCGTACGCCGGCTCGCGGTCGACGTCGGGTCGTCCCCGGCCGGCGGTCTGCTCCGCGACGGCCAGCGCTGGCTGGCGCCGTTCGTGCTCGTGGTCGCGATCGGCTTCGGGGTGGCGGTTGCGCGGGCGACCGACCGGGTGCGCTGCGCACCCGCACTCGCGCTCGTGCCGCTGCTGCTCCTGCCCGCGGCCGCTTGGGGGAGCGACGGCGCTCTGTCCGCCGTTCACTGGCCCGGCGACTGGCCGGCGGTGCGGGCCGCCTCTTCTCGGTTGCCGTCCGGGCCGGTCCTTGTGCTGCCGTGGTCGTCGCAGCGCCAGTACGGCTGGAACGGCGGTCGCACGCTGGCCGAGCCCGCTGCCTACTGGCTACCGCGGCGGGTGGTGGCGGATGACGCCCTGGCAGTCGGCTCGGTGAGCACCCCGCTCGAGGATCCGCTGGCGCGTCGGATTGCGGGTGCGGTCGCAGGCCGCGGGCCGCTGCTTGCGGTCCTTCGCCGGCAGGGCTACGCCGGCGTGCTGCTGGAAACCGACCAGACCGGCTCGGCCGGCGCCGCGGCTCGTTTGCAGGGGCTTCGGCCGGTCCTGCGTACGGGCACGCTCGCCCTGTACGCCGTACCCGGACCGGTCGCGGTCTCCGAGCCGCGCTCGCCGCGTGCTCCGACCCTTGCGGGCGACATCGCGGCCGCGCTCGCCGTGCTCATCTGCGCGGCCGGAGTTGCCGAGATCACGACAAGACCGCGTCGCAGCGTGTAACGTGCGCGAGAAGTCGGTTCGGTCTCCCGTCAGGCCTCGGAGGTCAGCGTGTCCACTGCGGTTGCCGTTGTGATCGGCTTCGTGCTTGCCGCCGCCACCGTCGCAGGAGTGGCCAAGTCCGTGACCGACCACGGCCACCACAGCACCGGCACCCCGGCCGCCGCGGTCAAGCTGTACGGGTCGAG
>DATJSI010000108.1 GCA_035504215.1 Mycobacteriales bacterium | reverse complement strand
CAACGAACTCGCGCTGCTCGCTGCCGACCCGGCACACGGTCGCGCCGGCAACGGCCTCGCCTTTCGGATGAAGCTGCTGCTGGCCGCCGGGATCGTTCCTCAGCTGTCCGCGTGCGCCGTCTGCGGTGAGACCGAGCACCTGCGCGGCTTCTCGGGCGCCGCGGGCGGCGTTGTCTGCGAGTCGTGTGAGGCGGGTTCGTTCCCTCTCTCAGAGGACGCCTACCGCTTCCTGCTCGCCGCTCTCGGCAGTCCTCTCGCCGAGGCACCCGACGGCACCGAGCGGGTGTTGCGCCAGGTCGAGCGTGCGATCGGCGACACCAGCGAGCATCACGCGCACGTGCGGCTGCGCCCGCTGCTGGCGGCCTGAGCCGTCCGGCTGCTCAGTGGTGCCCGCGCGGCTTGTGCGTGGTGCCATGGTGTGTACTCGCGCGGCGCTTGTGCGAGCTCTGGCCGTGCCTGGAGCTTGAGCGCGAGGGCTTCGAGCGTTTCGAGGAGTTGCTCGCGGCCGCGGTGAACGTCACGGATGTCCGCTCCAGCGTGCGGCGGGTGCTCGATGCGGTCAGCACGGTCCGCAGCGTGTGCTCGCTCGCGAGCAGCTTGGTGCCGGTCCGGTTCAGCGCGACGGTCACGGTGCGATGGTCGCCGGCCCCGATCTGCACCGTCTGGGACCCGACCACGACGACTCGGCTGCGCGGGTGATGAGCGTCGGCCGCGGCGTGCGCGTGAGACGTGGTGGCGGATTCGGTCGCGGTGAGCGTGATCGTCACCGGGCAGCTCGACTTCTCCGGGCAGCGCAGGCCGATCGACAGGTCCGTCCCAGAGACCGAGTGGGCGGGGACCGACACCGTCGCGGTGCCGCTCGAGCGCCCGCCGGACCCGCCGCTCCCGTCGGTGGGGTCGTCCCCAAGCCCGTCACCGAGGTCGATCAGCGGCTCGCTCGGGTCTGACTCGGCCTGCGCCGAGCCATAGGCGTTGGTCGCGGTCTCGACGACGACGATCGAATCGTTGACGTCGTTCTTGGTGGTCGTATAGGACCCGCCGGTCGCCCCCGGGATCGGGGTGCAGACGGTGCCGGTGATGTCGCAGTCCTCCCACTGCAGGACGATCCGCGGGCTGTTCTGCCACTGGCCGGGCAGCTCGGTGAGGACCTCGCCCACCGTCCCCTCGTCGCCGTCGATCTCCGGCGGGCTGAGGTTGACCGGTGCGAGCGTCGTCACCGCGTTCGTCATCGCCGAGTCGGCGGTGTTCGACCCTCCGGAGTTCGACGCGGTCTCAACGACCTCGATCTGGTTGCCGACGTCATTCTCGGTCGGGCTGTACGTCGAGCCGCTCCCGACCGGCGTGCACGGGTCTCCGTAGGGGTCGCAGTCCTCCCACTGATCGCTGACCTGGGTGGGTGAGCCGCTCCAGCTGCCCTGGGTGACGGTGAGCGTCCCACCCTGGGCGGCCGACCCGCTGATCGTCGGCGGCGTCTCGTTCTGGGGCGGCACGGGGGTGACGGTCGCGACGATGCCCGACCCGCCATCGACGGTCCCGAACGAGGCTGACCAGCCGTTGTCGTCCGCGGGGAACGACGGCGTGCCGCCGGTGCGCGAGCCGAAACCGAGCAGGCCGAGGGTCTCGGTCGAGTTCGGTGCGCCCAGCGCGTCGCCGTTGAAGGCAACGGTGCCGCCGGTGAAGGTCGCGCCGCCGGTGACGACGAGCGGCGGCACCGATCCGGACTGGGGGGTTGACGGGCCCGCGTCGAGTTGGAGGGTCGCCCCGCCGCCCACGTTCAGCGAGCCGATCGTGTCGCTCGCCCCAGGCATGATCTCGAGGCTCGTGTTGGAGCCGGTGACCGACAGCTTGCCGGATCCGGAGAGTGTGCCCTCGAGCACGCGCGAGAGGTTGCTTCCCTGGATCAAGAGTGTGCCGTTCGAGGGGACCACGTAGCCGCCGGTGTCGGTCGTCTGGTTGGAGGCGTCCAGGACCAGGTTGCTGTTGTTGCCGACTGTCACCGTTCCTGCGTTGTCGAAGGTGTCCGTCTGGATCGTCGTGCTCCCCGTCGAGGAGATCGACCCGCTCTGATCGTTCAGCAGCGTGCCTGAGGGATCGCAGCTGGAGTTCGCCGCGCTATGGCCGAGGTTCGCGTTCGAGCCGAGCGTCAGGAGGCCGGCGTTCTCCAGCGTCGCGCCCTCATCGACGCACACCTTCGCTGATCCGGCGATCGCCATCGTCCCCTGGTTCTCGACGTCGACCTCCTCGCCGAGCTGGGCGGTGGTCAGACCGCCTAGACCGAGTGTCGTCGTTGTCCCAGCCGGGAGGGTCACGAATCCGTAGCCGTCGAGATCACCGTTGATCGCTACGGTCGGGCCGGTGCCGCCGGCAGGTCCCTCGAGCGTGTCGTCGACCTCTGCGGTCGCATCGCCGTTCACCACGACTCGGTTGAGCGTGGCCAGGTTCGCATCGCTTTCGAAGTCGGTCGTGCCGCTGTTCAGCACCAGCGTGCCACCGCCCGAGAACGTCGTGCCCGAGCTGCCGGCGTAGTCGATCGCGCGGCTAGTGGCGTCGAACTCGAGGGTCGCGCCCTGAGCGACCGCATAGGTTCCGGTGTCGCCGTCGCCCCCGTTGCTGCTCGAGCCCCTGATCATGAGGGTGTCGCCGCTGCC
>DATJSI010000107.1 GCA_035504215.1 Mycobacteriales bacterium | reverse complement strand
CTGCCGCACCGCGAGTGAGCTCGGTGCCGACGCCGTGATCGCGCTCGCGTTCCCCCTGCACCCGCCGGGCCAGCCGGACAAGTCGCGGGCCGGCGAGCTGCTCGCCACGGCGGTCCCCACGCTCGTCGTCCAAGGCGCGTCGGATGCGTTCGGTACGCCGGACCAGCTTCCCGCCGGACCGACCGTGGTCGCGGTGGCAGGAGATCACTCCCTCCGCAAGGCGCCCGGCCAGGTGGCCGCGGCGGTGCTCGGTTGGCTGGCGGGAATCGGTCTGTCCGCCGGGGCGTTGGAGCATTCGTGACCGCGACCACGGCTCGTGCTGCGACCGGCAGTCAGGCCGCGCGCCGTCCGGCCGGCCGCTCGGACCTCCGTCGTACCCCCCGCGGCACGTCGGCCTCGGAGCCGGCGGCGATACAGTCGGCGCGGCCCCTCGTGACGCCCGCCGCGTCCGATCGCCCGATGCCGGTCGGGGGCCTCGCCGTAGGAAGGGACCGGGGCGTGGCCGAGGAGACGGTCGAAGAGCGCAGCGCGCGCTTCGAGCGCGACGCGCTGCCCTACCTCGACCAGCTCTACTCCGCCGCGCTGCGCATGACCCGCAACCCGAGCGACGCCGAGGACCTGGTCCAGGAGACCTTCGTCAAGGCCTTCGCCGCGTTCCACCAGTTCCAGGAAGGCACGAACCTCAAGGCCTGGCTGTATCGCATCCTGACCAACACCTTCATCAACAACTACCGCCGCCGGCAACGCCAGCCGCAGGAGTCCGGCAACGCCGAGGTGGAGGACTGGCAGCTCGCCAGCGCCGAGTCGCACACGTCGAGCGGGCTGAAGTCGGCCGAGGCGGAGGCGCTCGAGCACCTTCCGGACAGTGACATCAAGGACGCGCTCCAGTCGCTGCCCGAGGACTTCCGGATGGCCGTCTACCTCGCGGACGTCGAGGGCTTTTCCTACAAGGAGATCGCCGACATCATGGGGACTCCGATCGGCACTGTCATGTCGCGCCTGCATCGCGGCCGGCGGGGCCTGCGGGAAGCGCTCGAGCACTACGCGGTGGACCGGGGGTACGTGCGTCCCGAAGCAGGGAGCCCGACATGAGCTGCGGCAATCCCCACGAGGTGGACTGCGTCGAGGTGATCCGTCAGGTCTACCTTTACCTCGACGGCGAGATCGGCGACTCCGCGAAGGCCGAGGTGCGCGAGCACCTGGACGAGTGCGGGCCGTGCCTGCGCGAGTTCGGCATCGAGCAGGAGGTCAAGGCGCTGGTGGCGCGCTGTTGCGGCAGCGACCTCGCGCCGGAGCACCTCAAGCAGCGGATCCGGGTCAAGCTCGAAGAGGTCCGGCTGGAGATCTCGACCGTCGAGTACCGCGCCGAGTAGCAGCCGAGTAGCAGCGCGTAGCCGCCGCCGCAGGCCGGCGCCGCTGGCCGGGAAAAGGCCGCTGCGCCGACCACGATGACGACCTCCGGGCCCCGGGCCGCTAGTGTGCCGCCGTGTTCGAGTCGCTCCTGGTCGCGAATCGCGGCGAGATCGCCCGCCGGGTCATGCGGACCGCCCGATCGATGGGTCTGCGCACGATTGCGGTGCATTCCGAGGTCGACGCCGCGCTGCCGTTCGTCCGTGAGGCGGATGAGGCGGTGCTGCTCGGCCCGGCCCCGCCGGCCGAGTCCTATCTCGCCGTGGACAAGATCCTCGAGGCGGCTCGCCGTACGGCGGCGGAGGCGATCCATCCCGGCTACGGCTTCCTCGCCGAGAGCGCCGAGTTCGCCGAGGCCGTTCTTGCCGCCGGGATCGGATGGGTCGGCCCACCGCCGGAGGCGATCCGGGCGATGGGCGACAAGATCAGCGCCCGCAACCTGATGGCCGCGGCCGGGGTGCCGGTCGCCGCCGGCACCGCTGCACCGGTCGACACCATCAAGGCGGCGCTCGAAGCCGCGCACGAGATCGGCTACCCGCTCATGGTGAAAGCCTCGGCCGGCGGCGGGGGCATCGGCATGGGCGTCGCGACCGATGACGAGGGCTTGCGCGCCGCGTTCGAGACCGCTCGCAGCCGGGCCGAACGCTTCTTCGGATCCCCGTCGATCCTGCTCGAGCGCTTCATCGTCAACGCCCGCCATGTCGAGGTCCAGGTGCTGGGCCTGGCCGACGGAAGGGTCGTCGCGATCGGCGAGCGCGACTGCTCCGTGCAGCGACGGCACCAGAAGGTGGCCGAGGAGACCCCGTCGCCCGGGGTCTCCGCCGAGCTGCGGCGCCGCATGCTCACGGGAGCCGTGCTCGCCGGCGAGGCGGTCGGCTACCGCAACGCCGGCACCATCGAGTGCCTGGTCGACCCGGCCGGCCAGGACTACGTGTTCCTCGAGATGAACACCCGCCTGCAGGTGGAGCATCCGGTGACCGAGCTGGTCAGCGGCATCGATCTCGTCGAGGAGCAGCTGCGGATCGCCGCCGGTGATCCGCCGGCCGCCGATCTCACCGACATCCGCAGCGACGGGCACGCCCTCGAGCTGCGGGTGTACGCCGAGGACCCGGTGCGGTTCCTTCCCTCGCCAGGGGAGGTTCGCGTCTGGGACGAACCCGAGGGAGACGGCGTGCGGGTCGACGCCGGGTACGCCGCTGGGACGACGGTGACGCCGTACTACGACCCGCTGCTCGCCAAGCTGTGTGTCTGGGGAGCCGACCGAGCGCAGGCGCTCGAACGGGCGCGGGCCGCGGTGAGCCAGTTCCGGATCGAGGGGATCAAGACCAACCTTCCCTTCTTCACCGAGCTGCTCGCCGACCCGGCCTTCCGCTCGGGCGACTACGACACCGGGCTGATCGAGAGAATGCGGTCGTGACCGAGGTCGAGGTGAGCCGCGTCGGCGGTGTGGCACACGTGACGATCAACCGTGAGGATGCCCGCAACGCGCTGTCCGCGGCGGTGCTGCAGGCCCTGCTCGACGCGGTGCGCGAAGCCGCCGCCGACACGGAGACCCGTGTCGTCGTGATCGCGTCCGCCGGTGAGCGGGTTTTCTGCGCCGGTGCCGATCTCGCGGTCATGGCCGATGACGCGACCGGGTTGGAACGCCACGACGGTCGTGGTCTGCTGGCCCAGCTCGTCGTTGCGATGCGCGAGTGCCCGGTGCCGGTCGTCGCCCGCGTGCAGGGGATCTGCCTGGCCGGCGGCGTCGGCTTGGCGCTCGCCTGCGACGTCGTCCTCGCTCGGCGCAGCGCGAGCTTCGGGCTGCCGGAGGTCGACCGTGGCCTCTGGCCGTTCATGGTGAGCGCGCTGCTCGCGCGACACATGTCGCCCAAGCATGCGATGGACCGGATGCTGACCGGCGAACGGTTCGACGCCGAGACGGCGTACCACTACGGCCTGGTCTCACGCGTCTTCCCCGACGAGAGCTTCGACACCGATGTCGAGCGGTACGTCGAGAAGCTCGCGGGCGCGCCGCCGGTCGCCGTGCGGCTGGGCAAGGCGGCCTGGGTGGCGGCGAGCGAGACTGCCGGCCTGCCGGTGGCGCTCGAGGCGATGCAGGCGCAGCTGTCGCTTCTCACCACCACCGCGGACGCGGCGGAGGGCATCGCGGCGTTCTTCGACAAACGCGCGCCACGCTGGACCGGTCGCTGAGCCGGATCGCGTCGATGGTTCGATAGACCCACGCTCCGGGAGGTGGCAGTGGCAGAAGTGCTGGCCGAGATGGTGGCCAACGTCTGGAAGGTGGTCGCGAACGCCGGCGACCCGATCGACGAGGGCGACACCATCGTGATCCTCGAGTCGATGAAGATGGAGATCCCCGTCCTCGCCGAGGACTCGGGAACTCTGGTCGAGCTTCGGGTCACCGAGGGTCAGGTGGTCCAGGAAGGCGATGTCATCGCCGTCATCGGCTGAGCGCCGGCGAAGCGTCGTGGTGGGCCGGCCGCTGAGCCGTTCGGGTGATGTGCGCGGGCGGCGGGGGCGAACCGCCCGCACGCGGCGCCGGAGCGTGCGCGAAGGTCAAGGTAGGGACTGAATCCGCCGAAGCACACCAGGTGACGTCGTTGATGATCGAGCCGTTCCTGCGAGCCCTGGTGGAGTGCGGCGGCTCCGACCTGCACTGCAAGGTCGGCTCACCGCCCCGGGTCCGCATCGATGGGCGGCTGCGCAAGCTCGAGACCCGCGACCTCACGTCGGCGGACACCGAGCAGATGGTTCACGAGGTGTTGCGGGAGGACCTCGTGGAGGAGTTCGACCGGACGAACGAGGCGGACTTCGCCTATTCGCTGTCCGGAGTCGGACGGTTCCGGGTCAACGCCTTCCGCTCGCGAGGCTCGGCCGGCCTGGTCTTCCGCAGGGTCTCGGTCGGCGCCATCCCCCTCGCCGACCTCGGCCTTCCGGTCGTCCTCGAGACGCTCGCGCTCGAGCCCCGCGGGTTGGTGCTCGTCACCGGCCCGACCGGCTCGGGCAAGACCACGACGCTCGCCGGCATGATCGACCACATCAACGTCAACCGCGAGGTCCACTGCGTCACGATCGAGGACCCGATCGAGGTCCTGCACTTCGACAAGCTGGCCATGATCAACCAGCGCGAGGTTCGCGTCGACACCGAGGACTTCGTGGTCGCCCTACGTGCCGCGATGCGGCAGGACCCCGATGTCATCCTCGTCGGCGAGATGCGTGACCAGGAGACGGTCAAGGCCGCGCTGGCCGCATCCGAGACGGGCCACTTCGTCATGTCCACGCTGCACACCACCGACGCGCAGGAGACGATCAGCCGCGTTGTCGACTTCTTCCCGCCGCACGAGCAGAAGCAGATCCGGATGTCGCTCGCCGGAGCGCTGCGCGGAATCATCTGCCAGCGGCTAGTGCCGCGCGCCGACGGCGAAGGCCGTTGCGTCGCCATGGAGGTCTGCATCAACACCGGGCGGGTCGCGGACGCGATCGTCGACCCGGAGAAGACCTCGGGCATCAACGGCCTCATCGCCGAAGGCTCGTACTACGGCATGCAGACCTTCGACCAGCACCTGGTGTCGTTGATCCGCGACGGCGTGATCACCCTCGACGCCGCGATGATCGCGTCGACCAACCCGCACGACCTCACGGTCGAGCTGCGACGGGTCGGCCTCGTCGCCTGATCAACGCCGCCAGTGGTACGGCGTCGTCGTCGACACCTTGATCAGCCCTGAGCGTTCGAGGATCGGGCGCGAGTACTCCGTCGAGTCGCTGTGAATCAGGGTCTTGCCCACCCGCAGCGCTGATCGAGCCCGGTTGGCGGTCAACGCGCGGTAGATGCCGCGCCCTCGCCACTCCTCGCGGGTGGCACCACCCCAGATGCCGGCGAACCGGGTGCCGGGGACGGGTTCGAGCCGGCCGGCGGCGATCATCGTGCCCTCGGCCTCTGCGACCCAGAGTTCCATCCCGTCGTCGAAGGACAGCCGGCGCAGCAACGCGTCCGCCATGGCATCCGAGACGGGGTCGCCGAACACCTCGTCCGCCATCGCGCTCATCGCGCGCACGTCGGCCGCTTCGCTGATCCGGCGGGTCGTGACCCCGGGTGGAAGCCGGACGTCGGCCGCCAGTGCGCTCGCCTCGCCGATCATGATCGACTCGGGTTCCTCGGGGACGAACCCGCGGTCCACGAGAGCGTCGTGGAGGCCCGGAGCGCGGTCGTGCCCGCGGGTCTTCCACTCGACCCGGTCGATCTCCGGATCAGCCGCGAAGTGCTCGAGCGCGCCGCGAACGAGGGTCCTGATGCCCGCTTCATCGGCACCGTTGAGGTCCCGGTAGGTGACGAACCCGCGTCCACCGGCAAACGTCACCAGGCGAAGCGGGCCGTGCACCGCCACGGCGACCGCGCTCGGGGTCTCCGCGTCGGTGCGCAGCTCGTCGTCGTACGCGGCGAGCAGCGCGGCGGGATCCTCCACGCGGCTACCGTGCCGCGCCGTCCCTGCGGGGGCAAGGGGATATCGCCGCCGCGCCACCTAGCCTGGTTCGGTGCCGACCATGGACGAGCTGCTGGCGGCTGCGCCGCTCGCCCTCGACCCGGGCGAATCAGCGGCGGGCATCGAGCGCGCCCGCGTGGACGCCTTGCACCGGTTGGTCGGCGACTGGCAGCTGCTCGCGGACCTGTCCTTTGCCGACCTCGTTCTCTTCGTTCCCGACCGCAGCGCCGAGCGGTTCGTCGTGGTCGCCCAGATGCGGCCACTCACGGGTCCGACCGCGTACCAGGACGACCTGGTCGGGACGAGCGTCAGCGCGAGCCAGCGCCGGCAGCTCGCCACCGCCCTGGCCGAGGGGCGGATCTGCCGCGAGGAGGACCCGGTCTGGGTCGCCGGTGTGCCGGTGCGCGAGGAGGCGCTTCCGGTCCCTGCCGGCGGGCGGATCGTCGCGGTGGTGACGCGGGCGACCAACCTCGCCGCGGCTCGAACCCCCAGCCGGCTCGAGATCGCCTACCTGCGCAGCGCGAACGAGCTCGCCCAGATGCTCGCCGAGGGTCGCTGGCCGTACCCCGGTGACGCGGCATCCGACGGCGGGCCGCGAGTGGGCGACGGTCTGATCCGTCTCGATGCCGACGGTGTCGTGACCTTCGCCAGCCCGAACGCGCTTTCGGCGTACCGTCGGCTCGGCCTGGTCGGCGACCTCAGCGGCGTGTCGCTCGCCGGCCTGACGCGGACGCTGGGCGACCGCACCGGGCGTGAGATCGGCGAGGCCGCGATGGTGCTGGCGCGCGGCAGCGCGTCCGGGTCGGCCGAGCTCGCGGTGGGGGACGCGATCGTTCAGCTGCGCTCGCTGCCGTTGCGTCCCGGTGGCGAGCACATCGGTGCACTGGTCCTCGTACATGACGTCACAGACCTCCGCCACCGCGAGCGGGCGTTGCTCACCAAGGACGCGACGATTCGCGAGATCCACCACCGGGTGAAGAACAACCTGCAGACCGTCGCCGCGTTGCTCCGGCTGCAGGCCCGCCGGATGGCGGTGCCGGAGGCGCGCGACGCTCTGGAGGAGTCGGTCCGCCGGGTCTCGTCGATCGCGGTGGTCCACGAGACGCTGACCGGCACGCTCGACGAGGCGATGAGCTTCGACGAGGTGGCCGACCGTGTACTCGCCATGGTCGCGGAGGTGTCCGGCACCGCGGTGAAGGTCGAGCGGGACGGCAGCTTCGGGGTGCTGCCGGCAGAGGTGGCGACCCCGTTGGCGATGGCGCTGTCCGAGCTCGTCCACAACGCGGTCGAGCACGGGTACGGCGATCAGGGCGGCGGTCAGGTCGACGTCGTCGTCGACGCCTCAGCGGCTGACCGGCTCACCGTGGCGGTGGTCGAC
>DATJSI010000106.1 GCA_035504215.1 Mycobacteriales bacterium | reverse complement strand
GTCCACCTGGTCGAGCGGTTCCCGGCTGCCTTCGAGTGGCTGCAGCGCAACGCAGACGCACTCGACGCCGGGGATCGCGTGCAGCTCCACCTCGCCGACCTCGGCGACGCCCCGACCGGGCTCGGCCGATCCGTCGACGTGGTCGTGTCGAACCCTCCTTATGTCCCTGCGGACGAGTACGACCTGGTCGAGCCCGAGGTCCGCAACCACGACCCGGGCGAGGCGCTGTGGGCCGATGACGGCGGGCTCGCCGTGATCCGGCGGGTGGCGGAGCGCGGCTTGGGACTGCTGCGACCCGGGGGGACGTTGGTCGTCGAGCACTCCGAACGCCACAATCGGTCCGTGCCCGAGCTGCTCCGCGACGCCGGCTACCGCGACGTCACGGACCACGACGACCTGACCGGCCGGTCCCGGTTCAGCGTCGGGAACGCGCCGTGAAGACCGGCGTCTTCGACTGCTCGCGCGAGGACGAGCGCGCCGAGGGCATCGACGCCGCCGTCCAGGCGGTCCTGCACGGCGAGCTGGTCGTGCTCCCGACCGACACCGTGTACGGCGTCGGCGCCGACGCGTTCTCCGCGGTCGCGGTCGAGGCCCTGCTCGCTGCCAAGGGCCGTGACCGGAGCATGCCGGTGCCGGTCCTGGTCGGGAACGAGCACATGGTCGACGCGCTGGTCGAGAGCCTGAGCGACACCGCCAAGGAGCTGATCGAGGTGTTCTGGCCCGGCGCGCTGACCCTGATCGTCAAGCACACCGCGCACCTCGCCTGGGACCTCGGCGAGACCAAGGGCACCGTCGCCGTACGGATGCCCGACAACGAGATCGCCCTCGAGCTGATCTCGCGCACCGGCCCGCTCGCCACCTCGAGTGCCAACCGGTCGGGGCACGAGCCGGCCACCACGATGCTCGACGCCCGGCTTCAGCTCGGCGCCGCCGTCTCGGTCTATCTCGACGGCGGGCCGACCAGCGGGCCGGTCGCGTCCTCGATCGTCGACCTGACCGGGGACGTGCCGCGGGTGCTTCGGGCCGGCGCGCTCGACCTGGACCGGCTGCGCGAGGTCGCCGCCGACATCGAGACGTCGCCGGCGACCTAGGCGCAGCCGGTCAGGCGACCCCTGGCGCGGTCTCGAACACGGCGAGCGCCCGCAGGTGCGCGGCGAGGGTGTTCGCCAGCCGCTGCGGCGTGGTCGGGCGATGGGTGACGAGCATCCGCGCGAGGAACAGCACGGACAGCTGAAGGCCGAACGCCGGCCGGGTGCCCACCCGCCCGTGCCCGTCGCCGCCGGACGGCACCACTGACAGCGGGGTCGGCCGCGCGCCGGACTGCTCCGCGAGCTCGGTCAGCGCCGCCTCGGTGAGCAGCCGCGCCTCCGCCACGAGAATCGGCAGGTCCTCGCGCTCGGCGGGGGAGCCGCTGGTCGTCGTACGCCGGATCGTCACCGAGCTGCGCAGCGCCTCCGCGATCAGCCACCAGACCGTCGTGGGGATCCCGTCGTCGGCCGGCTTCGCCGACAGCAGCGCGGCAAGGGCCGCATCACCGACCGAGTCCTCGAACAGGTCCTCGGTGCCCAGATCTGACAGCTGTGTGGTCATCGGCGTCTCCTACGGTCCGATTTGCCCCGTGTGGCTGACCCTCTTGAACCGACCTGAGCACCGTATGAGCCGTTCCTGTGCCCTGGCTGTGTGTGTGCCTGGGCCTTCGCGGCGGGGGTACCGGAATAGAGTGAGCGGGCCTTCACGCGCTCGCCACGACCCGTCCGGACGAGGGACTGATCGACATGACTGACGCCACCCCGTTCTGGGGACCCGACTTCGACGCGCTGTCAGAGAGTGACCCCGAGATCGCGGTGGTCGTGCTGAACGAGCTCGACCGGCTGCGCGGCGGCCTGCAGCTGATCGCGAGCGAGAACTTCACCTCGCCCGCCGTGCTCGCCGCGCTCGGGTCGACCCTGTCCAACAAGTACGCCGAGGGCTACCCGGGCAAGCGCTACTACGGCGGCTGCGAGATCGTCGACAAGGCGGAGACGATCGGGATCGAGCGGGCCAAGGCGCTGTTCGGTGCGGAGCACGCCAACCTGCAGTCGCACTCCGGCGCGAGCGCGAACCTCGCCGCGTACGCCGCCCTGCTCAGCCCCGGCGACACCGTGCTCGCGATGAGCCTGCCGCACGGCGGCCACCTGACCCACGGCAGCAAGGTCAACTTCTCCGGCAAGTGGTTCAACACGGTCGCCTACGGCGTGCGCGAGGACGACGAGCTGATCGACTACGACGAGGTGCGCGAGCTGGCTCGCGAGCACCGGCCGAAGATGATCATCTGCGGCGCGACCGCCTACCCCCGGCTGATCGACTTCGAGGCGTTCCGCTCGATCGCCGACGAGGTCGACGCCCGCCTCATGGTCGACGCCGCGCACTTCATCGGGCTGGTCGCCGGCAAGGCGATCCCGAGCCCGGTTCCGTACGCCGACATCGTTACCTTCACCACGCACAAGGTCCTGCGCGGGCCGCGCGGCGGGATGATCGTGTGCAAGGAGGAGCTCGGCGCGAAGATCGACAAGGCGGTCTTCCCGTTCAGCCAGGGCGGCCCGCTCATGCACGCGGTCGCGGCGAAGGCGGTCGCGCTCAAGGAGGCGTCGACACCGGACTACCAGGCCTACGCCCGCCAGGTGATCGCCAACGCGCAGACCCTCGCCGAGGGGCTCGCGGCCGAGGGCATGCGCCCGGTCAGCGGCGGCACCGACACCCACCTCGCGCTGATCGACCTGCGCGGGGTCGGCGTCACGGGCAAGGACGCCGAGGCCCGCTGCGACGCCGCGCGGATCACGCTGAACAAGAACTCGATCCCCTTCGACCCGGAGCCGCCGTCGATCGGCTCCGGCGTGCGGGTCGGCACCGCGGCGGTCACGACGCAGGGGATGGGCGAGGGGGAGATGAAGGAGATCGCCGGGCTGATCGCCCGCGCGGTCCGCGACTCCGACGGGACCGCCGCAGCCGAGATCGGCGCCGCCGTCGGCGGCCTCGTGACGGCGCATCCGGCGTACCCTCGGGGCTGAAGGAGCATCGGCGGTGCGCGAGTACGTCCTTACCGGGGTGCTCGTGGCGGCGGTCACCTATCTGCTGACCCCCTACGCGCGCCGCTTCGCCATCGCCACCCACTCCTACACCGAGGTCCGCGAGCGCGACGTCCACACCATCCCGACACCGCGGCTCGGCGGTCTGGCGATCTTCGGCGGGCTGTGCGCTGGCCTGCTGGTCGCGAGCCGGCTGCCCACCCTGCACCGGGCGTTCCAGACCAGTGACATCAGGGGTGTCCTGCTCGGCGGGCTGGTGCTCGTGCTGCTCGGCGCGGCCGACGACCGGTGGGGGCTCGACGCGCTGACCAAGCTCGCCGGCCAGATCCTGGCCGCCGGGATCATGGTCCTCAACGGCGTGCAGCTGCTCTACCTGCCGATCCCCGGCCAGGGCGCGCTCTCGCTCGGGCTCGACCTCGGCGTGCCGCTGACCATCCTGTTCGTGGTCGTCACGATCAACGCGATCAACTTCATCGACGGGCTCGACGGGCTGGCCGCGGGGGTCGTGGCGATCGCGTCGCTGTCGTTCTTCGCCTACTCCTACGAGCTGTCCGTGGTGCACCACTTCGACCGCGCGACCGCGCCGACGCTCCTGACCGCGGTGCTCGCGGGAGCCTGCATCGGGTTCCTGCCGCACAACTTCAACCCGGCGCGGATCTTCATGGGCGACTCCGGCTCGATGCTGCTCGGCCTCGTGCTCGCCGCAGCCACGCTCAGCCTGACCGGCCAGCTCGACCCGAACGCGCTGCCCGCCGACGACTTCGCGCCCGGGCTGCTGCCGCTGCTCCTGCCGCTCGCGATCGTCGCCGTACCGGTCGGAGACCTGGTTCTTGCCGTCGTACGCCGAAGCCGCGCCCGTCAGGCGCCGTGGGCGCCGGACAAGCAGCACCTGCACCACCGGCTGCTGCGCCTCGGGCACTCGCACGCCCGCGCGGTGCTGATGATGTACGGCTGGTCCGCGCTGATCGCGGGCGGCACGGTGACCGTCGCGCTGGCGCACCACCGCCCCCTGCTGATCCTGTCGTTCGTGCTGATCGCCGCGGCGATCCTGCTGGTCGCGAGCAGCGTGCCCCGGCTGCGGCTGGCGCACCGGACATCGGGCCACTGACCGCCTGCTGCATCGGTTAGTGTCCGGTCGGGGGACGCTCGCCCGGATCAGGAGTGCGTGATGCGGATCACACCTTGGCGGTTCTCGCTCGCGGCGATCGGCGCGGCCGCGCTCGCGCTCGCCGGGGGCTCCGCGGGCGCCGCGACCCCGGCTTCGTCGGGCGCCCACCAGGCCCACCACAAGGTCGGCGACAAGTGCCTGGTCGGCACCTGGCTCGCCGGGCACAGCCGGACCAGGACCGAGTTCGACGGCCACTCGGTGGTCATGCACGCCGGCGGCGGCGACGTCATGCACGTCACGAAGTCGGGGACCAACCATGACAACTGGAAGAAGTCGCTCCCGCTGACCGGCCACTTCCAGGGCCACCCGCTCACCGAGGTGATCCGCGGCACCAACACCCAGCTCCTGCACGCGACCAAGGTCGGCAAGCACCTCGAGCTGACCGTGACCGAGCGCGGCTGGAGCGCGGGCAGCACCAACCGCTACACCTACCGCGGCCACCACCGGCCGGGCTACCTGAGCCAGGTCGGGGTGCACACCTACCGGTTCACCTGTACGGCGACCACGCTCACGCTGCTCGGCCCGAAGGGGCACCGGATCGGCGTCGCCACCCGCACCAGCCGCAAGCCGTGAGCCCCGGCCGGACCGGCTGAGCCCGCCATGGCCCCTCCCGCCAACCGCCCGACACCGAACGCCGGCACGCTGCTCGGGATCGGGTCGATGTTGGGCGTCTGCGTCGGTCTCGGCGTCTTCCTCGGCGTCCTCGGCGACCGGGCGTTTGGCACTTCACCCCTGCTCGCCCTGCTCGGCGTACTCATTGGTATCTTGGTTGGCGCCGCCGGCGCCTACCAGGTGATCCGGCCCTATACGCGCACCAGCCCAGTTCCATCAGACCCAGTTCAAGCCGACCGAGCCGAACCAGACAATGACGTCCGATCCGACGACCGGTGAGAGGAAGACGGTGGCCCTCGACGCTCAGTGGAGCGCCGTCGCGCGCGGGTATCGCAACGCGTTGATCCTCGCCGGTGGGCTGGGAGTTGCCGCGATCGTGGCTGCCGTCGTCGCCGGGTCGCCGCTGGTCGGCGTCTTCCTGTGCGTCGGCCTCGTGCTCGGCGGGTTCAACGCCCGCAAGCTGTGGACCGACACCCAGTCCCTCGACGCCGCCGCCGCCAACCCGCGGGGCGCGGTCATGCGGACCTCGCTGTCCCGGCTCGGGATCATCACCGTCTTCGCGATCCTGGTCGCCCTGGTCTACCGGCCGGACGGCTGGGCGGTGTTCGTCGGGCTGGTGGTCTTCCAGCTGGTCATGATGTCGGTGCTGCTGGGCCCACTTCGCCGGGTCGTGGCCCGATGAGCCCCACCACCGCGCGGGTTCTCGCCTCGACCATCGAGGTCGGCGACCACCCGCACGTGAAGTTCCTCGGCCTGACCTTCAACGTCGACACGATGTACACCACGACGATCGCCGCGGTCGCCACCGTGCTGTTCCTGTGGTGGGTGACCCGCAAGGCCACCAGCGAGGTCCCGGGCCGGGCGCAGATCATCGTCGAGACGGTGCTCGGCCAGACCCGCACCTATGTCGAGGACGCCGTCGGGCACGACGTCCCGCCGTGGCTGGTGCCGCTCGGCTTCTCGCTGTTCATCTTCATCCTGTTCTGCAACTGGCTGGAGTGGATCCCGTCCGGCCACCATCCGGAGCGGCTCGGCCCGCCCACAGCGGACATCAACCTGACGCTCGCGCTGATGGTCGTGGTGGTGGTCGGCTACACCTACATCGGGTTCAAGCGCAAGCATTTCCGGTACGTCACGAACATGATCACGGCCAAGCCGCCGGTGGTCGGAGCGTTCATCGCGATCGTCATCGACCAGATCGCCAACCCGCTCGCTCTGGCGCTCCGACTCTTCGGCAACGTGCTCGCGAGCGGAGTGATGCTCGCGGTGATCGCGTTGCTGCCGGTCTACCTGTTCTGGATGTACGGCCCGTTCAACGTGATCTGGAAGCTGTTCGACATCGGGCTGATCTTCCCGATCCAGGCCTTCATCTTCTCGTTCCTCACCATTTTGTACTTCGGCTTAGCGCTGGCCGACGAGCACTGACGCCCAATGCCGGGCGTCGCATCTAAGGAGAGAAAGTGGCAGTAGAGACAACAGGGGCGGCGATCAAGACCGCTGGCGGTCTGATCGGCGGTGGTCTCGCGCTCGGTGGCGGCGCCATCGGCGCCGGGGTCGGTGACGGAATCGCCGGTAACGCGCTGATCAGCGGGATCGCACGGCAGCCGGAGGCACAGGGCCAGCTGACCGGTCAGTTCTTCCTGACCGTCGGCCTGGTCGAAGCGGCGTACTTCATCAACCTGGCGTTCGCCGCGCTGTTCGTCTTCGTGCTCGGCAAGTGACGTTGGCCGTGCCCAGCACCATGCATCATCCTGCCGTCGAAGCGGCGAACAACTTCCTGGTTCCGAACGGGACGTTCTTCTTCGAGCTGATCTGCTTCCTGGTCGTGCTCTACATCCTCGGCAAGAAGATCATCCCGAGGATCACGAAGCTGATCGACGAGCGGCAGGCGGCGATCCGCAAGCAGTTCGAGGACGCCGAGGCGGCGAAGACCCGGCTCGAAGCCGCCGAGGTCGAGTACAAGGAGGCCCTCGCCGAGACCCGCCGGGAGGCGTCCAGGCTGCGCGAGCAGGCCCAGGCCGAGCGCGCAGGGATCGTCGAAGAAGCGCGCACCGAGGCGCAGGCCCGGGTCGAGGAGATGCTGGCCAGCGCCGAGGAGCGGATCGAGACCGAGCGGCAGCAGACCATCCTCGCGCTGCGCAACGAGATCGGCGAGCTCGCGATGACGCTCTCCGAGCGGATCGTGCACGACTCGCTGCGACGTGACGCCCGCCAGCGCAAGCTGGTCGAGGACTTCATCGCGGGTGTCGGCGCCACCGAGCTGGTCGAGGCCGAGCACGCCGGTTCGGGCCCGGTGGAGCAGGGCTGATGCAAGGAGCCAGCCGCACATCGCTGTCGATGCTGCGCGAACAGCTGCCGACCGACGGCGACCTGATCGGCCTGTCCGAGCAGCTGTACGCCGTCGTCTCGCTGCTGATGACGCAGGGCTCGCTGCGCCGGGCGCTGTCCGACCCGGCGACGCCGTCGAAGACCAAGGCCGGCGTCGTCGACAGCCTGTTCGCGGAGCGGCTCGACGCTCCGGCGCTCGAGCTGGTGCGCGCCGCGGCCCGCTCGCGCTGGTCGCAGCCGCGGGACCTGCTCGACTCGCTGGAAGAGCTCGGCATCGACGCGTCGCTCGCGGCGGCCGAGGCGGCCGGCCAGCTCGACGAGGTCGAGGACGAGCTGTTCCGCTTCGGGCGGATCCTCGACGCCGAGCCGGAGCTGCGGTCGGTCCTCACCGACCGCAACCTGCGCGGGGAGCCCAAGCGCGAGCTGCTGCACACCCTGCTCGACGGCAAGGTGACCGACGTCACCTTCGCGCTGCTCGAGCGTGTCGTCCTCGAGCCACGCGGCCGGACGATCGAGCACGCCTTGCGGGACCTCTCGAACCTCGCCGCCCAGCGGCGCAACCGGCTGATCGCGCACGTCACGACCGCGGTCGAGCTGACCGAGGACGAGCAGCGCGATCTCGCGGCCGCACTGAGCGAGACCTACGCGCACGAGCTACGGCTGGAGATCGTGGTCGACGAGTCGTTGATCGGCGGGCTCACGGTCCGGGTCGGCGACGAGCTGATCGACGCGAGCGTCGCGCGCCAGCTCGACGAAGCCCGCCGCAAGCTGACCGGCGTTTCGGGCACTCGCCCGCGCCGGGCATAGAACAGAGAACCGAGGAGCAGTCAGTGACCGAGTTGAGCATCCGGCCCGAGGAGATCCGAGCCGCCCTCGAAGGGCTGGTCTCGTCCTACGACGCCACGACCGAACGCGAGGAGGTCGGCGTCGTCATCGACACCGGCGATGGCATCGCCCGGGTCGAGGGCCTGCACTCGGCCATGACGAACGAGCTGCTGGAGTTCGAAGGCGGCCTGCTCGGCATCGCGCTGAACCTCGACGTCCGCGAGATCGGCTGCGTCATCCTCGGCGAGTCGCAGGGCATCGAGGAGGGCCAGCAGGTCCGCCGGACCGGCAACGTGCTGTCCGTCCCGGTCGGTGACGGGTTCCTCGGCCGGATCGTCGACCCGCTCGGCCGCCCGCTCGACGGCAAGGGCGACGTGTCCTCTACCGAGCGCCGCGAGCTGGAGCTGCAGGCCCCGAACGTCATGTCCCGCCAGCCGGTGAAGGAGCCGCTGCAGACCGGGATCAAGGCGATCGACTCGATGACCGCGATCGGCCGCGGCCAGCGTCAGCTCATCATCGGCGACCGGCAGACCGGCAAGACCGCGGTCGCGCTCGACGCGATCATCAACCAGCGCGACAACTGGAAGTCCGGCGACAAGAAGCAGATCGTGAAGTGCGTCTACGTCGCGATCGGCCAGAAGGGCTCGACGGTCGCGCAGGTCCACAACGCGCTGCAGGAGGCCGGCGCGATGGACTACACAACCATCGTCGCCGCGCCCGCGTCGTTCCCGGCCGCGTTCAAGTACATCGCGCCGTACGCCGGCTCCGCGATCGCCCAGCACTGGATGTACGCCGGCGAGCACGCGCTGATCATCTTCGACGACCTGTCGAAGCAGGCCGACGCCTACCGCAACATCTCGCTGCTGCTCCGGCGGCCGGCCGGCCGCGAGGCCTACCCGGGCGACGTCTTCTACCTGCACTCGCGGCTGCTCGAGCGTTGCGCCAAGCTCTCCGACGACCTCGGCGGCGGCTCGCTGACCGGGCTGCCGATCATCGAGACCAAGGGCAACGACGTCTCGGCGTACATCCCGACCAACGTCATCTCGATCACCGACGGGCAGATCTTCCTCGAGACCGACCTGTTCAACTCCGGCGTGCGTCCCGCGATCAACGTCGGCGTCTCCGTCTCCCGGGTCGGCGGCAACGCGCAGACCAAGGCGATGAAGGGCGTCGCGGGCCGGCTGCGGCTCGACCTCGCGCAGTACCGCGAGCTCGAGGCGTTCTCGGCGTTCGGCTCGGACCTCGACAAGGCATCGAAGGCGCAGCTCGAGCGCGGTGCCCGGCTGGTCGAGCTGCTCAAGCAGCCGCAGTACACGCCGTACCCGGTGGAGCGCCAGGTGGTCTCGATCTGGGCCGGCACCTCCGGGTCGCTCGACGACGTGCCGACCGAGGACATCTCGAAGTTCGAGCGCGAGTTCCTCGACTACGTCGGGCGCCAGCACAAGGGCATCTACGACGAGATCCTCTCCGGCGCGCGGGTCGAGGGCGGGCTTGCCGAGCAGCTCGAGAACGCGATCAGCGACTTCAAGAAGCAGTTCGAGACCTCGAGCGGCGAGGCGATCGGCGGCGACGACCTGAAGTCGAAGGTCGAGGAGGACGAGGCCGAGGACTCCGCCGGCACGAGCGACGACGGCGGCGATGACGGCGACACCGACAACGGCGACGACGGCGACGACGGCAACTCGGACGAAGCCTGACCGATGGGTGCCCAGCTTCGCGAGTATCGGCGACGGATCAAGTCGGTCCAGTCGACGAAGAAGATCACGCGCGCGATGGAGCTCATCGCGGCGTCCCGGATCGTCAAGGCGCAGCAACGGATCACGGCGTCACGCCCGTACGCCGAGGCGATCACGGGCGTCGTGCGGACGGTCACCGCAGAGGGCGTCGTCAACGCGGAGCATCCGCTGGTCACCCCGCGCGAGAACCCGTCGCGGGCGGCGCTGCTGGTGATCACCAGCGACCGCGGGCTGGCCGGCGGCTACAGCGCGAACGTGCTTCGCGCCGGCGAGCAGGCCACCACCCGGCTGCGCGAGAACGGCATCGAGACGATGCCGTTCCTCGTCGGGCGCAAGGCCCTCGGCTACTACCGCTTCCGCGGTCGCGACATCTCGCACAACTGGACGGGGTTCTCGGAGCAGCCGTCGCTCGAGGACGCGCGCCGGGTCAGCGCTGCGCTGCTCGAGCAGTTCGTCAAGGGATCCGACGACGGCGGTGTCGACGAGATCCACATGGTCTACACGCACTTCATCTCGATGGCGTCGCAGAAGGTGGTGGCGCTCCGGTTGATCCCGCTCGACCCGGAGGACTTCGCCGAGTCGGACTCCGAGTCCGGGTCGGACGACGGCGGCTCGGAGGGAGCCAGCGGGCTGATCGAGTTCGAGCCGGAGGGTGTCGGCGTACTCGACGCCCTGCTCCCGCGCTATCTCACCGCGCGGATCTTCGCCGCGATGCTCGATGCGGCCGCGAGCGAGCAGGTCGCCCGGCGGCGCGCGATGAAGTCGGCGACCGACAACGCGGACGATCTGATCAAGCAGCTGACCCGCGATGCCAACTCGGCCCGGCAGGCCGAGATCACGCAGGAAATCATGGAAATCGTCGGCGGCGCAGAGGCGCTCGCCGGCTCAGGGAGCGAATTGTGACCGCCGGATCAGGGAGTACTCAGTGACCGCCACGCTTGAAGAGCAGTCGACGACCGACGAGGGCGGTGGGATCGGCCGGATCGTCCGGGTGATCGGGCCTGTCGTCGACGTCGAGTTCGCGCCCGACGAGATGCCGGAGATCTACAACGCGATCGAGGTCGAGCGCACGCTCGGGGACGACACGAGGACGCTGACCCTCGAGGTCGCCGGCCACATCGGCGACAACATGGTGCGCGCGATCTCGATGCAGCCGACCGACGGTCTGGTGCGCGGCTCGCAGGCCAAGGACACCGGCGCTCCGATCTCGGTCCCCGTGGGCGACGCGACGCTGGGTCATGTGTGGAACGTGCTCGGCCTGCCGCTCGACGTCGACATCTCCACGATCGAGGTCAACGAGCGCTGGCCGATCCACCGCCCGTCGCCGCCGATCGACGAGCTCGAGCCGCGGACCGAGATGTTCGAGACCGGCATCAAGGTGATCGACCTGCTCGCGCCGTACGTGCGCGGCGGCAAGATCGGGATGTTCGGCGGCGCCGGCGTCGGCAAGACCGTCGTCATCCAGGAGATGATCCGCCGGGTCGCGCAGCAGTTCGGCGGTCGCTCGGTGTTCGCCGGCGTCGGCGAGCGCACCCGTGAGGGCAATGACCTCTACCTCGAGATGGAAGAGGCCGACGTCCTCAAGGACACCGCGCTCGTGTTCGGTCAGATGGACGAGCCGCCGGGCACCCGGCTGCGGGTCGCGCTGGCCGGCCTGACGATGGCCGAGTACTTCCGCGACGTGCAGCGCCAGGACGTGCTGCTGTTCATCGACAACATCTTCCGGTTCACCCAGGCCGGCTCCGAGGTGTCGACGCTGCTCGGCCGGATGCCCTCGGCCGTGGGCTACCAGCCGACCCTCGCCGACGAGATGGGTGAGCTGCAGGAGCGGATCACCTCGACCCGCGGCCACTCGATCACCTCGCTGCAGGCGATCTACGTGCCCGCCGACGACATCACCGACCCGGCGCCGCACACGACGTTCGCGCATCTCGACGCCACGACAGTGCTCTCGCGGTCGATCTCGGAGAAGGGGATATACCCGGCGGTCGACCCGCTGGACTCGACCTCCCGCATCCTCGACGCCCGGTACGTCGGCGACGAGCACTACCAGACCGCTCGGCGTACCCAGGAGATCCTGCAGCGCTACCGCGACCTGCAGGACATCATCGCCATCCTCGGCATCGACGAGCTGTCCGAGGAGGACCGCATCACGGTCAACCGCGCGCGCCGGATCGAGCGGTTCCTGTCCCAGCCGTTCTTCGTCGCCGAGCAGTTCACCGGCATCCCCGGGAAGTTCGTGCCGCTGGCCGAGACGATCGACTCGTTCAAGCGGCTCTGCGAGGGCGAGTTCGACGAGGCGCCGGAGCAGGCGTTCTTCATGTGCGGCGGCGTCGAGGACGTCGAGGCCAACGCGCGGCGGCTCGCCGAGTAGGACGCTCTCGCTACTGGTCGATCAGCGAGTGCCCGCCGTACGACACAACGAGCGCGTCGACCACGGCCCGCTGGTCGGCGGCGACGTCCTCGGCCGGCCTGGCCGGCAGCAGGTCCAACCAGTCCGGCAGGCACGACCCGCGCAGCTGGAGCAGCCCGAGCGGGCGGGCGAGGAACCACACGTGCAGATGCTCGCCGCCGTCGCCCCAGATGTTGACGTGCACGCGGGCGACGCCATCGAGCGTCTTCACCGCACGCTCGATCGCGACCAGCAGGCGGCCGAGCTCGGCCGCAAGCCCACCGTCGAGCTCGCCGAAGTCGAGATGCTCGCGCGGCATCAGCAATGCGGCGAACGGCAGGCCGACCGGCTCGCCGGGCGGCACCAGTAGCCAGCGTTCGTCGCCCCAGAGCGCCTGCTCCTCGCCGAGGGCGCAGCGGGCGCACGGTGCACCACCCTCCTCGCCGGCTCGCGGCGGCTCGGGAAGCACCGGCGGGGACAGCGGGCGAACCCGCAGTCCCTCGGTCTCGAACGGGAAGATCTCCGAGTCGGTCACCGACGACGGGACCGGCAGCCGGCCGTCCGTTGACGCGGCGACCACGCGGTCGTAGAACTCCTGCGGCGTCTCGGCCATGTCCTACCCCTGCCGGGCGCCGTTGCGGCGCGACGAGTAGTGCCGGGCCATCCAAGGCACCAGCCAGGCCGCCTCGGCGGCGATCCGCCAGTCCATCTTCGAGCTGCCCGCGCGCCGAGCGTGGAACGTGATCGGCACCTCGACGATCCGGGCGCCGGCCCGAGCGGCCCGCACGGTCATCTCGATCTGGAACGCGTAGCCGTCGCTGCCGGTGGCCTCGCCGATCAGCTTCGCCAGCAGCGTCGCGCGCCAGGCCTTGAAGCCGCCGGTGAGGTCGTTGACCTTGGTGTGGACCAGCAGCCGGGCGTAGCTGTTGCCCCCGCGGGAGAGCAGGCCGCGGGCCCCGACCAGGCCGAGGCTGCTCCCGCCGGGGACGTAGCGCGAGCCGATCACGAGGTCGGCGTCCTCGGCGGCCGCGACCAGCCGGTCGACATCGCTCGCCGCGTGCGAGCCGTCCGCGTCCATCTGCACGACGACGTCGTACTGGTCGAAGGACAGCGCCCGGGCGAAACCGGTGGCGTACGCCCGGCCGAGACCGAGCTTGCCGGGGTTCTCCAGCAGGTGGACGCGCTCCGGCTCGGCCACCATCGCCGC
>DATJSI010000105.1 GCA_035504215.1 Mycobacteriales bacterium | reverse complement strand
CGCGCCGCCGGGATCGCGGCCGAGGAGTTCTCCCTGCACCTGCCGAGCCTGGACGAGGTCTTCTTCACCCTCACCGGCTCGCGAACGACCGAAAATCAAGACAAGGAGGATGCGGCATGACCGAGTACGACGCGGCCACCGCGACCCTGACCGCCGAGGACATGGCTCCGGTCGCGCCGGCCCAGCCGAGCACCGTCTCGGTCTCGCCGTACACCGGATGGTGGCGGACGGTTCGCCACGCGCTGGTGCTCGCCAAGCGCAACCTGATCAAGACGATGCGTACACCGGAGCAGCTGGTCGACGTCACCCTGCAGCCGATGATCTTCCTGCTGCTGTTCACCTACGTGTTCGGCGGCGCGATCGTGCACGGCTCGCAACATGCCTACCTGCAGTTCCTGCTGCCGGGTTTGCTCGGCCAGTCGATTGCGATGGGCAGCGTCTCGTTGGGGCAGAACATGAATGCCGACATCGAGAAGGGTGTATTCGACCGCTTCCGGTCGTTGCCGATCGCGCGGTCGGCGCCGCTGGTCGGTGCCGTGCTCGCCGACTTCGCGCGCTACCTGTTGCTGTGCGTGATCTTCATCGGGTTCGGCTACCTGATCGGGTTCCGCGTCATGACGAACCCGATCGAGGCGATTGCTGCGCTCGTCCTCTCGATCGGATTCGCGCTCTGCTTCTGCTGGATCTCGGTGTGGGTCGGAATGATCGCGCGCACGTCCGGCTCGGTGCAGGGTGTGATGTTCCTCGTCATCCTGCCGCTGTCGTTCGCCAGCAGCACCTTCGTCAAGGTCTCGACCATGCCGGGTCCGCTTCAGGCGTTCGTCAAGGTCAACCCGATCTCGCACCTGGTCGGGACCACCCGCGGGCTGATGCTCGGCGGCCCGATCGAGTCGAACCTGTTGTGGACACTCGGGTGGATGGTCGCCCTACTGGTGATCTTCGTGCCGCTGGCGCTGCGCGGGTATGCGCGGCGGGCCTGACCGCTAACCGAAGGTCGCGGGATCGACCCGGGAGAGCGCTGCCTCCCGGGTCATCTCGCGTCCACGGGTGTAGGCATCGGCATACGGACCAGTGCGCAACCCGCCGAGCCGCTCGTCGAGCCCGACGATGTCCGGGTGGGTGACGTCGTCGGCGCCGCGAATCTGGGCGGCGGCGCCGAGGATCTCCGCCGCCGCACCGAGATCTCCAAGGTGCTCGGCGTACAGCGCACTCGACAGGCCCACCGTCGCGACAATCGGCATGTCCTTGGTCTCGATGGCCAGCTGATGGGCTTCCCTGAGCTTGCTCAGCACGTCGGAGTCGGTCGCGCCGTCGACCAGGTCGAGTTTGACCGCGGTCGCCAGGACGATCGCCATCCCGTGGCTATGCACCGGGTGCACGCTCGGCAGCTTGCGCAGGCCCTCGATCGCCTCGGCACTGCGTGCTTTCGCGGTCGCGATGTCTCCGATGTTGCGCGCGATCTCGACCTCCACCGCGCTGGTGAAGAGGACCTCGAGCGCCGATCCCGGCTCGTACGTCGTCTCCCTCGCCAGCCGACCCTGCTCGAGCGCGGCATCGGGCTGGCCGAGGCGGATCAGGATGTCCGCGAGTCGCAGCCGCATGGCGGCGAGGTCCTCGCGGCTACCGACCGCCGTGGCCAGCTCCAGCGCCTCACGGTAGGCATCGGCGGCTGCCGAGAGGTTGCCCTCCATCAGCTCGAGCTGGCCGAGGACCTGAAGGGTGTTCGCGATACCCCAGCGTTCGCCGAGCCCTCGGAAGGCTTTGAGCGCGAGCTCCACGTCGGCGCGCATGCTCTCCAGATCGCCGGCGTTCTCGGCCATGCTGGCCCGGAAGGTGCGCATCGAGGCGGCGATCCAGGGGTCGTCATCGGCGAGGGCCCGATCGGTGAGTGGACCGACCAGCTCCGTATCACCCACGAACATCGCGATGACGGGCGCGAGCAGCGTCATCATCTTCGAACGACCCGGCGGCGCCTGCGCCATCCTGCGGCTAACGGCGGCCAGTGAGTTCAGGGTCGCTTCCACCTCGTCGTGACTGCCGACCGCGTTCCACGCCAAGGCATTGATCGCGAGGAACGCCTCCGACATCAGCCGATCGACGGGGTCGACCTCGCCTTCGGCATCGAGCGCGAAGCTGACCCACGTGACGATGTCGCCATGGTTGCTGACCGTCATCCAGTACCAGCCGAGCAGGTTCACCAGCGCGATGGCGTCGGCTGCCCGACCGTCGTCGCCGTAGAACTTCACCGCGGCAAGGATGTTGTCCCGCTCGGTGTCCATCAGCGCCATCCACTCGAGCTGCTCGGCCGAGCGCAGGTGCGGGTCCGCCTCGGCGACCAGCGCGGCGTAGTAGTCGGCGTGGGCGAGGCGCAGCGCCCCGATCTCGCCGCGTTCGGCGAGCTTCTCGGTGCCGAACTCGCGGATCGTCTCGAGCATCCGGTACCTCGGTGCGAGGTCCGTGGACGCGACCACCTGGAGCAGGGACTTGTCGACCAGCGAGGTGAGCAGGTCCTCGACCGCGGTGAGGTCGAGGTCGGGGCGGCAGACCGCCGCGGCCGCACTCGGTGTGACGCCGCCGACGAACACCGCAAGCCGCTCGGCCAGCTCGCGCTCGTCGGGCGCGAGCAGCTCCCAGCTCCATTCGACGACCGCCCACAACGTGCGGTGCCGCGGCATCGCCGTACGGCTGCCACCGGTCAGCAGCCGGAACCGATCCGAGAGCCGCCGCTCGATCTCGGCCGCCGGCAGCGATCGGAGTCTCGCGGCCGCGAGCTCGATCGCGAGCGGGAGGCCGTCGAGTCGTCGAACGATCTCGATGACCGACCGGACGTTGGTGTCGTCGATCTCGAACCCCGGTTGTACGTCGAGCGCGCGATCGGCGAACAGCTGCACGGCAGGGTAGGTCCGGGCGGTCTTTGCGTCGGCGTCCGCGGCCGGCTGCCCGAGCGGAGGTACGACGACGAGCGCCTCGCCGAAGATCGCGAGCGGCTCGCGGCTGGTCGCGAGGACACGCAGCCCCGGGCAGAGCGTCAGCAGCTGCTCGGCGAGCTGCGCTGCGGCTTCGACGAGGTGCTCGCAGTTGTCGAGAACCAACAGCGCGTCACGGCCGACCAGCGCGTCGACCAGCCGGCTCATCGCGTCCCGCGGCGTCAGGGCGCTCGTGCGTTCGAGCAGGATGTGGTCGCGCAGGCCGAGCGAGCCGAGCACGGTCTGTGGCACGTCGGCGGGATCGGTCACCGGTGCGAGCTCGGCCAGCCAGACCCCTTCACGGGCGTGGGTGTCGGCTACCGCGCTCGCCGCTGCGGTGGCCAGCCGGGTCTTGCCGGCGCCGCCCGGCCCCACCAAGGTGACCAGCCGTCCGCTGCTCAGCAGGTGCCCGATCTGAGCCAGCTGCTCGTCGCGGCCGACGAAGCTGGTCAGCGTCGCGCGCAGGTTCGAGTGCCGGACCGGCTGGGTCGGCGCGGGTTCGTCGCGCAGTGCCGCGAGGTGCGCCGCCTGCAGCTCGGGTGACGGGTCGGCGCCGAGCTGGTCGGCGAGGATGCTGCGGGCCCGCTCGTAGCTGGCCAGTGCCTCGCTGGTCCGGCCGGCCGCGTGCAGGGCACGCACCAGAAGGACGGCGAACCGCTCGCGCAGCGGATGGGTGGCGACCAACCCGCCCAGCTCCGCGATCACCTCGTCGGCGCGACCGAGCGAGAGCCGTGCATCGATCAGGTCGCCCCGGGCGTCGATCGCCTGTTCGTGCAAGCGGGTCAGGAGAGCATCGTCGTAGCCGGTCGCCGCGAGCTCTGCCGGCTCGCCGCGCCACAGCCCGAGCGCCTCGGCGAGCACCGTTGCGGCGCTTGCCGCGTCCCCGGCGCGCAGCGCCTCGCGACCATCGTGGGCGAGGGCTTCGAACCGGCGTACGTCGATCGAGTCCGCAGGGAGGGTGAGCTGGTAGCCCGCGGCGGACTGCCGAACCAGCTCCGGGTCACCGAGGGCGCGCCGCAACCGGGAGACCAGCGACTGCAGGGCGTTGGTCTCGTCCGCGGGTGGCTCGTCGCCCCACAGCGCGTCCACGAGAGCCCGGGCCGAGACCGGCCGTGGCGCGGACAAGGCGAGCACCGTGAGCAACGCGCGCAGCCGCGCCCCGGAGACCTCGACGGCGACCGGCGCGGAGTCGGAGTCGGCCCACACCTCCAGCGGGCCGAGCAGCGCGATCCTCACGCACCCACTATTTCAGCGGTTCGCAACCGGCTTCTCCGGCCGCTGCCGCGATTCGGCGTAGGAGGCGCACGGAGGGGGATGCGCGCCTCCTACGCCGAGTTCAGCGGCCGCTACGGCGCGGGCGTTACGAACCGAAGCTGTAGACCGACCAGGTCAGTCCGCCGTCCGTGCTGGTCGCAAACGCGCCGGTTGTGGCGGCGCGGTCAGAGACCGCGACCAGGTGGGTCGTGGAGATGTAGCCGATGAAGCCGAGCGGCACGCCGTTGGCCTCGAGCGGGGTCCAGCTGCGGCCGGCGTCGGTCGTGACCTGGGCGCCGGCGGTCGTGCCGACCACGATGTTCTTGTTCGTCCCGGCGAACAGCGTCTGCAGGCCACCGGTCGGGTCCGGCTTCGCCAGGGTGGGCGTCCAGGCCTTGCCCCAGTTGTGAGAGACGTACGACGCCTTCTGCTCGCTGCCGGCCTTGTCGGCCGACCCGCAGGCGGCCACGATCGTGCCGAGGTTGAGCGTCGAGAGCTCCGCGTTCCGGACGCCGTTGACGCTCTCGCACGGGTTGGTCTGCTCGGTCCAGTGCGTGCCGTCCTTCGACGACCAGAATGCCGTGCTGCCGGCGATCACCGACACGCTGTTGTCGTTGAGCGCGATCGCGTCGGCGCCCGGCGCCGCGGTCATCGGCTTTACCGCCTTCACCAGTTGCAGCGACGGCTGGGCGGCGGTGGCGGTGTAGAGCCGGACGTGGGTGGAGCTCTGGCTGGGGCGCAGCAGCGCCCAGAACCGCTGGTGCATAGCTTCGAGGTCGTCGACGTAGCCCTGACCCGCCGGCAGCGAGTACTGCGACCAGGACTGCCCGCCATCCAGGGTCAGGTAGGTCAGCGCGCCGAAGACGAAGCCGACGGTGCCGGACACGAACCGGATCTGGGCGTCACCGGCGACGCCCTTGCCACTCGCCGAGTCCTCGGCGCCCGGTGGGCTGAGGCGGGTCCAGGTCGACCCGCCGTCCGTGGTCTTGGCGACGACGCCCGCGTGGCTGCCTGCCATCGACCCCCAGAGGAAACCGACGGTCGGCGACACGAAGCTCAGCGAGTCGGGCCGGAAGCCGGCGAGCGTCGTCGGCACCGGCGGGGTGCTGGACGGTTGCGAGGACGGGACCGTGATCGACTCCGACGGGAGCGGTGTCTCGCGCGGATGATGCTGGACTCGCGGCAGGCCGGTGGTCTCAATGGCCACCGACTGCTCGCCGCCCGAGTTGTGCCGGACCGCAATGACCGCAGGCACGGCACCGGCAGCGATCACGACGCCCGCGCTGACGCCGACCGCCGCCTTCACCCACTTGCGGCGGTTGGCCCGCTTGGTGATCAGCTCGAAAGCGCCGTCGGGCGGTAGCAACCGCTCGCTCGGCTCCCGCAGCAGGGCGTCGACGTCGAAATCGTCGCGATGATCGCTCATCGACTCTCCGCCAGAAGGACCTGAAGCTTCGCGCGCGCGTCGTACAGGTCGCGTTTCACCGTGCCCGGTGCGACGCCCAGCGCGTGCGCGACGGCATCGACCGACAGGTCGGCGAAGTAGTGGAGGACGACGACTTGCTGCAGCCGCTTGGGCAGGCTTTCGATCACCATGCGCAGCTCGGGCGCCGAGCTCGGGGCTGGCGCCGCGGTGGTCATCGTCATGACGGTCTTGCGGATCGCGGCTCGTTCGCGCTCATTGCGCCGCCAGCGGTCCCGGACCAGGTTCAGCGCGGTCGTGTAGAGGTACGCGCGCGGGTCGGTCACCGTCGTCCATCGGCCGAGCAGCCGCACGAACGCCTCGGCGGCGATGTCGTGGGCCGCCTCATCGTCGCCGACCATCCGCCGGCACCAGCCGGCGAGCGGTGCGTAGTGGAGGCGGAACAGGGCGTCGGCAGGCTGCGCCCCATCCACTTCTGCTGCCTCCCAGGCACCGAGCACTGCGACGTCCACGCTGCTAAGACGGTCGGCGTCCCCGGATGGTTGGTACACGCTCATGGCCTGGTCAGCAAGACCTTTCCGACATGCCCGCTTTGCGCCACCAGGGTGTGCGCGTCGGCGACCCGGTTCATCGGGTACGACGTCTCCACCACCGGTATGACCTGGCCGGCCTCGATCAGCGGCCAGAGACCCTCGACGACAGCCCGGCAGATGGCCGCCTTCTCCGCCAGCGGCCGCGAGCGTAGCGAGGTCGCGTGCACGCTTGCGCGCTTGCGCAGCAGGGCACCGATGTCGAGCTCGGCCCGCGTGCCACCCTGCATGCCGATGCACACCAGCCGGCCGCCGGTCGCGAGCACAGACACGTTTCGCTCCAGATAGTCCGCACCGATGATGTCGAGCACGACGTCGGCGCCGTACCCGTCGGTTTCCTCGCGGACCGCCTCGGTGAAGTCCTCGTCCCGGTAGTTCACCACCCGGTCGGCGCCCAGCCGGGCGCAGTGAGCCAGCTTGTCGGGGTTGCCCGCGGTCGCGATGACCGTGGCCCCGAGCGCCTTGCCTACCTGGATCGCGAGGGTGCCGATCCCGCTCGATCCGCCATGAACGAGCAGTACGTCGCCGGCCCGCAGCTCGGCGACGAGCACCAGGTTGGACCACACCGTGCAGGCGACCTCGGGCAGGCCACCGGCAGTGGTGAGGTCGACACCGGCCGGCACCGGCATGCACTGGCCGGCCGGTGCGACCGCGAGCTCCGCTTGCCCTCCGCCCGCAACGAGCGCGCACACCTCGTCGCCCACCGCCCAGCCGATGACGCCGGGCCCGAGCTCGATCACGCGGCCGCTGCACTCGAGCCCGAGGACGTCCGTGATGCCGGGCGGCGGGGGGTAGAAGCCCATCCGCTGGGACAGGTCGGCGCGGTTGACGGCACTGGCGACGACCTCGATCAGCACCTCGCCGTCGGCCGGCTCGGGGTCAGGAAGCTCCGCCCACCGCAGGACATCGACGTCTCCGCTGCCCTCGCATCGGACGGCGTACATGTCGGCAACCGTAGCCGGGTTCGCCGGATTGCAGCCGTCGCGCCGACCGCCCGCACCGGTCTTTCGCACCGGTCGTTCGCACCGATGGGCCATGCGTGGGGTCAGAGCACCACCGATGGGCCATGCGTGGGGTCAGGCGACGCGCGAGGCGGTGGTGAACGCGCTCCACATCCGGCCGTAGAAACCGTTCGCTTCGAGCAGCTCGTCGTGCGTCCCGTCCTCGACGATCCGGCCGGCGTCGATGACGAGGATCCGGTCGGCAGTGCGCGCGGTCTGCAGCCGGTGCGCGATCACCATCGAGGTCCGCCCGCGGGCGACCACGTCGATCGCGCGGGTGACCACCGCCTCCGCGGACAGGTCGAGCGTCGCCGTCGCCTCGTCGAGCAGCAGGATCGCCGGGTCGACCAGCAGGGCGCGCGCCAAGCAGACCAGCTGGCGCTGGCCGGCCGACAGGGACCGCCCGCGCTCGGTCAGCTCGGTGTCGTAGCCGTCCGGCAGGGTGCGGATCCAGTCGGCGAGCCCGATCTCACGGCAGACCTCGTCGATCTCCGCATCGGTCGCGTCGGGGCGGCCGTAGGCGACGTTGTCGCGGATCGTGCCGGTGAACAGGAACGGCTCCTGAGGGACGTAGCCGAGCTGCTGACGGTACGCGGTCGGGTCCAGGGTGCGCAGGTCATGGCCGTCGACCAGGACGCTGCCCTCGGTCGGATCGTGGAACCGGGCGGCGAGTTTCATCAGCGTGCTCTTGCCGGCGCCGGTGCGACCGACCAGCGCGACCCGCTGTCCGGCGGGGATCACGAGATCGACGCCGCGCAGCGCTTCGGTGCTGGCGCGTCGGTAGGTGTAGTGCACGTCCACGAAGCGCAGCTCGCCGGCGAGGTCGTCGATCGCGACCGGGTGCTCGGGTGCGGGCGTGGAGAGCGGTTCGGCCAGCAACGTGCGGAGCTTGCGCATGCCGGCCCGGGCCTGCTGATAGGAGTCGAACACCTGGGACAGCTGCTGGATCGGTGCGAAGAACAGCGTGAGGTAGAGGACGAACGCGATCAGTACGCCGGCGAACGCCGGGTCGGCCCGCAGCCGGCTGATCCCGAGGGTCAGGACGAGTGCGGTGGCGAACTGTTGCATGAACTCGGTCGCCGCGACGTACCAGATCTGGATGGACAGGGCGTTGAGGCCGGCGTCGGCGTTGGTCTGGCCGAGCGCGGTGTAGTTGACGAGGTCGAGTGCCTCTCGGTTGTGCGCCTGGGTGACGCGTACGCCGGCAAGGGACTCGGCGAAAGCGGCGTTGACGATGGCGATCGTGTCGCGCTGATGGTCGTAGGCGACCGTGGACCGTTTCTGGTACCAGATCGTCACCACGACCATGACGGGCAGGACGGACATCGCTGCCAACCCCAGCCGGAGGTCGGTGACCAGCAGCAGGATGGCGATCCCGACCAGAGTTGCGATCGATACGACGGCGTTGAGCAGGCCGTTCTGCACCAGGTTGGACAGGGTGTCGACGTCACTTGTGACGCGGGTCAGGATCCGGCCGGTGAGCTCGGATTCGTAGAAGTCCATGCCGAGGCGCTGCAGCTGGGCGAACACCCGGACCCGCAGCGCCGCGAGCAGCCGCTCGCTGCCTTGACCGGTCGTCACCGCGCCGGCCCACATGACCCACCAGTCGAACAGCGACACCAGCGCGAAGACCGCGCTCACGACCAGCAGCGCATGCAGCGAGCCACGCGCGACGCCCCGGTCGACGCCCAGCCGGATCAGCTCGGGCTGGGCGAGGGTCGCGAGGGCATCGCCGACGACGGCCGCGAGGCTGATCGCGAGGATGATCCGTTGCCGGTGCAGCAGGTGCCGCAGGGCCAGCCGGGTCTGGTCGACCGCGGCGTCCTCGATGAGGCCCTCCGGCAGGTCGTCGCGGGTCGGTGGCAGGGCATCGAGCTGCGCCTGCAGCCCGGCGCTCGGCGCGAGCAACCCGATCCAGCGGGAGCTGGCACTGCCGCCGCCGCTGAACCGCGAGGCGACGAGGGGGCGACCCCCCCGGCCCGAGACCGTTGCGGCCGGCAGGTTGCGCCGCCGGGGAGTGTCGGCGCGAGTCGTGACCGGGCTGAGCAGCGGGGTGTCGATCGGCGCGGCTTCCAACAGCTCGCGGTAGCGGGAGTTGGAGGCGATCAGCTCGTCATGCGTGCCGCTCGCGGCGATCCGGCCGCCGTCGAGGAGAACGACGCGGTCGGCCAGCCGAGCGGTCGACTCGCGGTGGGCGATCAGGAGCATCGTCCGGTCGGCCCGCCACCGGCGCAGCTCGCGGTGGATGTCGGCCTCGACTGCGGCGTCGACCGCGCTCGTCGCGTCGTCCAGGACCGCGATCTGCGGGTCGGCCAGCAGCAGCCGGGCAAGGGCGATCCGTTGGCGTTGGCCGCCGGACAACGTCAGGCCGCGTTCCCCGACGACAGTGTCGTAGCCATTCGCGAGCTCGGTGATGAACTCGGCAGCCTGCGCCGCGTCGGCGGCGGCGTGAACCTCGGCGTCGCTGGCGTCCGGCCGGCCATAGGCGATGTTGGCCCGGATGGTGTCGGAGAACAGGAAGGCCTCTTCGAACGCGATGCCGACGCGCGAGCGCAACGAGGAGAACGTCGTCGCGCGGACGTCGACGCCGTCGATCGTGACGGCACCGCCGGTCGCGTCGTAGAAACGCGGGAGCAGCATCGCGAGGGTCGACTTGCCCGAGCCCGAGGGGCCGACCACGGCGACGACCTCGCCGGGCGCGAGCGCCAGCTCGACGCCGTCGAGTACGGCTGGACCGTCAGTGGTGTAGCGGAAGGTCACGTCGTTGAAGTGCACGATGCCGGACGCGGCGGGGAGCGGTCGCGCGGTGGGCGACTCGTGAATCGTCGCCGGCGTCTCGAGCACCGAAACCAGCCGCTCGACCGCCGCCCGCGCCTGCTGCGCGAGCGCCATCACGGCGCCGATCATCCGAGCCGGCGCCGCGAGCTGGACGAGGTACGTCGTACACGCGAGGAACGCGCCGAGCGACAGGTGGTGGTGCAGGGCCAGGTCGCCGCCGATCACCAGGACGCCGAACTGCCCGAGGGCAGGGACGCTCTGCAGGGTCGAGGTGAACGATGCGCGCTGCCGGGCCGCGCGCATGCGTCCGGCGTACATGCTGCGAACCGCGCCCATGACCCGCGAGGTCTCGGCATCCTCCTGGCCGAACCCCTTCACGACGCGTACGCCCGTGACGGCTTCCTCGACGCTGTTGGTCAGCTCGGCCTCGCGCTGCTGTGCATCCCAAGCCGCAGCGAAGACACCGGCGCGAGAGCTGATGCCGATGAACGTGGTGAGCGGCACGGTGACCAGCGCGACCAGGCCGAGTGGCCACGAGACGAACATCATCGCGACGATGCTTGCGACCAGCTGCAGCATGTTCGCGATGACCTGCGGGCCCCAGGCGAGGAACTGCTGGACGAGGGTGAGGTCTGCGCTCGCCCGCGACACCATCTGCCCGGTGCGCAACCGGTCGAGCGCCGAGGGATCGAGTCCGGCCAGGTGCTCATAGAGCCGGGTGCGCAGCCGGAACTGGACGTCGTAGCTGACCTTGCCGGCGCGCCACCGCCGCGCTCTGGTGGCGAAGAACCGGATGATGCCGAGGGCGAACAGCAGGGTCAGCCAGCCGGCGACGCTCTCGTGGTGCCGGTCGAGACCCCGGTTGACGATGATCCCGGACACGAGCGGGGTCACCGTGATCACCGACGTGGTGATCAGGGCCGCACCGAAGCTGACGATGAGGAGCCGTTTGGCGGGACCGACGAAGCCCCAGATCAGCCGGATCCAGCCGGCGCTTCGGTCGCCGTCGGAGCGAGGAGGGGTGCCGGCGGTCGGTTCTTGTGCACTCACGTCGTTCCTATCGTTGCATTAGGTAACGACATGCCAGGGTGTGCCCCGAGTCCGCGCTGACCGTACGCCGGCTCATGCCGAGCCGGCCTGCCGCTGCCGGTAGGCCGCGACGTTGGTCCGGGTCGCGCAGCGCGAGGAGCAGAACCGCTTCGAGTGGTTGGCGGTGGCGTCGAAGAAGGCGCTGCGGCAGTTGACGGCGGCGCAGCGGCCGAACCGGTCTGCGCCCAGCTCGGTGACCGCCAGGGTCATCCCGAACAGCGCCTCACCGATCACGATCGAGGCGACGGAGTCGGTGCTGTCATTGACGTGCAGATGCCAGGTTTCGGCATCGTGCCCGGAGATCCGCGGCCGCACCGGATGCTGCTCGAGCAGGGCATTGAGCCGGTCGACCACGGCGACCTCGTCGCCGGCCGCGGAGTCGTCCATCACCTCGCCGAGCTCGGCGGCGAACCGGCGCAGCGGGCGCAGGTCAGAGCTGCTCGCCCGCTTCTGCAGCCAGTCGCGATCGTCGAGAAACGCTTCGAGCGCCTCGAGGCTGCTCAGGTCGGCGTTGACGAGGTCCGCGGCCCCCTCGGCGTAATGGCCAAAGTCCATTTGTGCATCTTACCTGACGTCGGGTAGAGTAACAGTTAACAACCGCTGCTAACTATTACGCCCCGGACTTGCCAAGGAGGAGTGGTGACGACTGTGGACTGGCGTGAGCTTCAAGTTGAGTGGGACCGGCAACAGCAGACCTACCTGCCGGACCGCGAGCAACGCTTCGCCGCGATGCTCGACGCGGTGGAGGCGGCCGTGGGCAGCGAACCGCGGATCCTCGACCTGGCCGGCGGAACCGGGTCGATCACCTTGCGTGCTCTCGAGCGCTTCCCCGGTGCGACCTCGGTTGTCGTTGACATCGACGCGGCGCTGCTGGCGATCGCGCGAGCGACCTTCGCCGATGACGACCGCGTCCGGGTCGTCGCGGCCGACCTCGCCGAGCCCGGCTGGACCGAGCAGCTCGGGACGCAACCGTTCGACGCCGTACTGACGGCGACCGCGTTGCACTGGCTGCGGGCCGAGGACGTGGCGAAGGTCTACCGCGACGTGGCCGGGGTGCTGCGTGCAGGCGGGGTCTTCGCGAACGCCGACCACATCCCCGATGCCGGACTGCCCGGGCTCAGTGGCGCGTTGACCGCGCTCGAAGAGTCCCGCCAGGAGCGGGCTCAGGCGGTGCCCGGCGCAGTCGACTGGGACGGCTGGTGGGACCGGCTGCGAACCGAGCCCGCGTTGGCGGATGCGGTGGCAGAACGCGAGGCGCACTTCGCGGGACGTGGTGGCTCCGCGCACACGGAGTCCGTGAATCCCGCGGACTGGCACATCGCCGCGCTGCGAGCAGCTGGCTTCGCCGAAGCCGGCCTGATCTGGCGCGGTCTGACCGACGCCGCTGTCGTAGGCGTCCGATAGCAATGACTTGTCCGACGAGAGACCACGTGAGGAGGTGACAGACGATGCACACCAGTGTGTTGGCAGCAGCAGCTGCGGAGCGCACGCGTGAACTGCGCGTGCAGGCCGAGCGTGCTCGCGAGCGTGCGATCGTCCGCTCCTATGCGCGCACCCGTCGTAGTCGCTAGACGGGTTTGACCGTGCCGGCATCCGCAGTCAGCCACCCGATGATCGAGTGGGCGTCATCGAGGGTCAGGGTGTCAGGGTGCCGGCGCACGCAAGGTGTGGCCGCCGGCCACGATCGTGGCCTTCGCGCCGCGCCACGACAGGCGGCATTTCAGATGGCGGCCGCCCGGTCCGTCGATCGTGACCGCGCCCGTGCCGGACAGTCCGTACGGCGAGAACGTCACGTGTCCCGACACCGTGCTGTCGTCGGTCCACCGGACCAGGTGCAGCACCGCTACCCAGGACGAGCCCGACCCGGCGTGGTAGCGAACCGTTCCGCCGCGCAGCCCGACATCGCGGTTACCGTCGACGTAGTCGTACCGGATGGCTTCGTCCCCGGCCGCGTCGAGCGCGACCGAGGCGAGCCTGCGTGTCGTGAGCGACGCGGTGCCGTGTGCCGGTTGCGCCTCAGCAACCGTGAGCGGGTAGACCCCCACGGTGCGGACCGACGGCACATGGTTCGCACAGCTCGCGTCGAGTGAGTGCAACGCGCTCGGCTTCGCGATGAAGCGCCGGACCAGGCGCTGCCCACAGCCGTAGCGGTCGTCGAGCCCGACGAGGTGGACAGTGTTGGCGGTCACGATCGCGCGCGATGCGGAGCCGATCTGGCGGTGGATGTGCGCGCCGCCGGCGGCCGGGGTGAGCGAGTCGAGCTCCCCGTTGAGGATCAGCACCGGCACGTGCGTCGCGTCCATCGAGACGTGCGGCGGCACGGGCGGGTCGGCCTTATGGACCGTGCGGGGCCACGCCGTACACGCGTGGTAGGTCTCGGTGAACGGGTTCACCGCGACCCACTCCTTCACCGTGAACGGCGCGAATGCATGCGCCGGATACTGCGCCTCTGCCTTGGCGAACTGCTTGCGTCGGGTCGCGGGCGTCGCGTGCATGTCGAACAGCTGGGGATAGTCGGTGCAGCCGACCGCGTAGTACTGCCCGTCGGAGTAGTACGTCGCCGCGGCGTTGTAGTCGCCGTAGTCCCAGCCGATGTCCTGCGCGTAGAGGCGAAGCAGTGGTGTGCCGTCCCGGTGTTCGAGGTAGGCCCGCGCTGCAGCGTCGAGCTGGCGGTAGGGGTCGAAGTCGTAACCTGCGTCGTTGACGATGTTGACAAGCGACGTGATGTTCATGCGCACGCGGACGTTCTTGGCGTCGAGACCGGGCGCGTCGCCACTGAATGGGTGCTTGCGCAGGAGTCGAGCCAGCTCGGTGATCCGATGCCACGACTTGCCCGGCGCGGCCGCGTGGCAGGCGGTGCTGCGGCGGCATGCGATGTCGAACGCGCGCCGCGCGCTGGTGACCGTCGTGTGGTACCAAGGGCTGAGATCGCGCGCCTCGTACGCCGAGTCGAGGGTGACGGATCGCAGCAGGCTCGGGTAGCGGGACAGGAACGACTGCGAGAAATAGGTGCCGTAGGAGTCGCCGTACAGCGCGACCGGTCCGGTGTCGAGATCGTTGATGACCAGGGCCATGTCCCGTGCCGCGTTTGCGGTGGTGAACAGGTCCGAGGCGTGCACAAAGCCTCCGCCCTCGCGAGGAAAGCGATGATTCAGTGACTCGCCGCACTCGTGCACGGTGTGCAGGAACGTGCGCGTGGTCGTGACGATGTAGAGGTGCTCCATCGCCTTGCAGTCGATCGGAGTCGACCTGCCGGTGCCGCGTTCGTCTACGAGCAGGAGGTTGTTGGTGGCGAGCAGCGAGTTGCCGAGCATCGCGACGTAGTCCGGTGCGGTCCCGGTCGAGGGGTAGCCCGGGCCGCCCTCCTCCGCCACGATCGTGGTCGGTTTGTGGCCGGTGACGGGATGGCTGGCGGGGACCCAGCCGAAGCCGACGGTGATCGTGCCGTCCTTCGCCGAGTGGTAGTCCAGCGGAGCTTTGATCGAGCCGCAGTACGTCGGTCGGTTGCCGAGCGCGAGATGGCAGCGGTGCAAGGTCAACGACCCGACCGAGATGGTGGCACCGGGTTTGGTCGCGATGGGTTCGGTCGCGGCACCGGTTCTGATCGCGGCACCGGGTCTGATCGCGGCACTGCCGGCCGAGGTGAGCGCGGTCGGTGCAGCGCCGACGAGAGCAGCGGCGAAGAGCGTGAGCACGGCGAGAACTCGCGAAGTGGGAAGATGCACGCCGCATTCTCATCACAACCGCGGGCAGGAGCGACAGCGATGTTGCGAGGCGAGCTGGTCGGGTTGAGAGCCCGGCGACCGGCCGACGTACCGATCTTGCATGCCGAGCTTTACGACGACGTCGAGATCAGGTCCCGGTCGGACTCGCGGCCCTGGCGTCCGATTCCGGTTGAGTCTGCAGCCTCACCCTTCGCGGTCGACGCCACACTCGGTGACGCCGCGCCGTTCTCGGTCGTCACCCTCTCGGACGATGCCTTGGTGGGCTCCGCCCTGCTGTGGGGGATCGACAGCTACAACCGGATGGCGCATCTCGGCGTCTCGCTCTTCCCGGCCGCTCGCGGTAGTGGTTACGGCGCCGACGTGGTTGCGGTGCTGTGCCACTACGGGTTCGTCGTGCGCGGACTGCACCGGCTGCAGGTCGACACGCTCGCCGACAACGCGGCGATGATCGCCGCCGCGGAGAACTCCGGCTTCGTCATCGAGGGAACGCTTCGCAGCACCGCCTGGGTCACCGGCCGGTTCCTCGACGAGGTGATCCTCGGCCTGCTTGCCGACGACTGGAACCCCCGCCACCCCGCTTCGTGATCAAGATCAACGAGGGTGGCTGCCGTAGCCTCGGCACTCGGAGGGCTCGCCTAGTGGCCGATGGCGGCGGTCTTGAAAACCGCTATGGCGCGGAAGCGTCATCGTGGGTTCGAATCCCACGCCCTCCGCTGGCTCGCGGGACGATGGGTTCGTGCGGACGGTCGGGATCGACATGGCGGCCGAGCCGCGCAAGACGGCGAGCGCGGTGGTCGAGTGGCGCCCGAGCGATGTCGTCGTCACACATCTCACCCTGAACTGCTCCGACGCCGACATCATCGGTCTGGTCGGTACGGCGGACAAGGCGGGGATCGACTGCCCGCTCGGCTGGCCCGAGCCGTTCGTCGACTTCGTCCTCGCCCATCGCGAAGGTCGCCCGCTCGCGCCCACCGACCTCGCCGCGCGTCGCCACCTGGTGTACCGCGCCACCGACCTCGCGTTGATCGCGCAGAGCGGCGCACGACCGCTCAGCGTCGCTGCGGATCTGATCGGGCACACCGCGATGCGCGTTGCCGGCATCCTTTCCGCACTCGCTGCCGGCGGCTGCGCCATCGACCGGGCCGGCAGCGGCATCGTGGTCGAGGCATATCCCGCGGCTGCGCTGCGCGCCTGGGGCATCTACCGGCCTCGCTACAAGGGCCCCTCCGGCATCACCACCCGCGAGGCGATTCTCAGTGACCTGCGCGCGGCGTTGCCACAGCTGCGGATCGACGCCGATCAGCTCGCGCTCTGTCACGGCTCCGACGACGCACTCGACGCGATCGTCTGCGCGATGATCGCGCGCGCTGCCGCCATCGGCCGGGTCACGACTCCCGATGCCGAGCAGGCGCGCGTGGCAAAGACCGAGGGTTGGATCGTCGTACCGAACGGACCGTTGGGCGAGCTCGCGATCGGCACGCGCAGCTAGATCCCCGCCGCGTGCGGCATCACCTGTTCAGCCACCAACCGCAGGTGGTCGAGATCCGACAGGTCGAGCACCTGGAGGTAGAGCCGCTGCGCGCCCGCATCGATGAAGGTGCCGATCTTGTCCAGTACCTCCGCGGGCGTGCCGGCCAGACCGTTCTCCCGCAACTCGTCGACCTCGCGGCCGATCGCCTTTGCGCGGCGAGCGATCTCCGCGTCGTCCGTACCGCAGCAGAGCACCTGCGCGACCGAGTACGTGATCGACGACGGATCCCGGTTCCCGCTCTCGCACGCGCGCCGGATCCGATCGTGCACCTCGCGCATCGTCTCGACCGGTACGAACGCGCTGTTGTACTCGTCCGCGTACGCGACCGCCAGTCGCGCCGACCGCTCCCCGGCCCGGCCGCCGAGAATGATCGGTGGGTGCGGTTGGCGGGCGGGTCGCACGGTGTCGGCGCTGATCGACACCTGGCGGGTGATCCCGGAGTGTTCGAAGGTCGCACCGGCCGGCGCGGTCCACAACCCGTGCAGGATCGCCAGCTGGTCCTCGAGCCGGTCGTAGCGGTCGCCGACCGCAGGGAACGGTACGCCGAACGCGGCGTGCTCCTCGTCGTACCAACCGGCTCCGAGGCCGACGTCCACCCGGCCGCCGCTCATCTGGTCGACCTGCGCGACTGCCACCGCGAGCATGCCCAGGTCGCGGAAGGTCACTGGGGTCACGAGTGTCCCGAGCCGGATCGAGGTGGTGTCCCTGGCCAACCCGGCCAGCGTGATCCACGCGTCGGTCACGCCCGGCAGCCCGGACACCGACCCCATCTTCAGCACGTGGTCCGAGCGGAAGAACGCGCCGTACCCGCACTCCTCAGCGGTGCTCGCGACGGCGAGCAGCTGGTCGTACGACGCACCCTGCTGCGGCTCGGTGAAGATCCGAAAGGTCATGGCCGCAGGTTAGGCCGTGCACGCCGGCGGCCCGGCGGCGGACCGCGTGTTATAACAAGCCGCGGGGGAGCGACACTGCGCGCGTAGCGGGTCGAGTCAGGAGCTGCGGTGCCGCCGCGCCGTTCCGTGCCGTCACCCCGGGAGCCCGACCCGGCCCTCGCTGAGGTCGCGACCCGGGTCCGCGCGGTGCGAGCCAGGCTCGGCCTGAGCCAGGAGCAGCTGGCCAAGCAACTCCAGGTCTCCTTCGCGACCGTCAACCGTTGGGAAGGCGGCCGGCATCGGATGTCGGCGGCCGGCCGGGCTCGGTTCGAGCAGCTCGAAGCCGCTCGCCCGGCGCCCGCGGAGCAGCCGGTCACATCCCGGACAGCGCGCGCGGCCGGCTGGCCGCTCGCCGTGCTTCCGTGCCCCCCGCCAGGCGCCGACGCCGGTGCGGTCGTGGCGAGCGAGGCCGGCCTGCGGTTCGTGCGCCGCGCCCACGAGGTTGAGCCGGACTTCGTGGTGACCGACCAGTCGGCACCCGCGGTGGCGGAGATCTGTCACGCGGTCGACGGCGCTGCGCTCGCGATCGACACGCTGGCGGCCTGGGTCGGCACGCTGTCGGTGCACCAGATCGCCGAGCACGGGCTGGCCTTGCTGTACCCGGGCGGTACGGCAGCGGGCGTGACCGGCTCGTCGATGCCGGCACTGGACGCGGCGATCCGCACCGGCTACGACGCTCTCGAACCTGCCGTGCAGGAGCTCGTCGGTGCGCTCGCGGTGTTCGAGCACTCCTTCGCGCTCAGTGACGCCGCCCCGGTCGTAGACCGCGACCTGGCGACGACCGCGGCGTACGTTCGCCGGCTCGCTGCCGGCTCGTGGCTGGTCGTCGAGCCGGGGCCGACCGAGCACGCCTATCGAATGCCGGCCGTGCTCCGGCAGTTCGGCCGGCACCTGTCGGCCGGCTCCGACGGTGCCGGTGACGTCCGTTCCCGGCACGCTCAGCACTTCGCCGAGCTTGCGGCCGCCAGTGAGGACGGCCTGCTCAGCGTCGACCGGGCGGACTGGGTGACGCGGATGAACAAGGCGAGCGCCGACATCGACGCGGCGCTGACCTGGGCGCTCGACGCCGGCGAACGTGATCTGGGCCTCGCGATGAGCGCGGACCTCTGGCTGTGGTGGCTGACCACCGGACGGCTCGCCGACGGACGGCGCTGGCTGCGCGAGTTCTTGAAGTGGTCCCGCGACGCAAGCCCGTCCGCGGTCGCCGGAGCGTGGTGCGCGGTTGCGGTGCTTGAGGTCGAGAGCGGTGACTACCCCGACGCGATCGACCATGCCACCCGGGCGCTCGAAACCTTTCAGACCCTCGACGATCTCGACGGCTGCGCGCGGGCGGCGACGGCGCTGGGCTCTGCGGAGCGCTACCTGGGGCATCGTGGACCGGCCCGCCGCTACTTCGAGCAGGCGATGAACTTCCGGCGCTCGCTCGGCGACGACCGTGGGCTGGCGTCGGCGCTGAACAACATGGCGCTGCTCGCGCTCGACGACGGGGATCTGGTCGAGGCGGCCCGGCGGTTCGAGGAGTCGTTGCTGGTCAAGCGGCGCTTGAGCGAGCCGAGGACGGTGGCGATCGGGCTCGCGAACCTCTCGGACGTGCTGATCCGGCTCGGCTATGTCGGTCAGGCGCTCGACGCGCTCTACGAGGCGGCCGGCATCGCCGCCGACCTCGGGGACCTCCAGCTGCTTGCCACGATCGAGTGCAACCTCGGCGACGCGGCAGCGACCGGCGGTGACCAGCTCGGTGCGGTCGGGCATTTCGAGACCTCGCTGGACGCCTACCGGGCGTCCGGCGGAGCCCACGATCTCGTCCCGGCCCTGTGCGGGCTGGCACGGGCGCTGCACGCGCTCGGCCGCAGTCACGAGGCGGTCGCCAGGTTGCGCGAGGCCGAGGCGTTGTCCACCGCAACCGAGCGGCCGGAGCAGTTGGCCCGGATCCGCGCCACCTTGTCCGACATCGGGCACCCGACGACGCTGCCACTCCCGGGTGGGCTCACGGCGCGGCAGGCTCAGATCCTTCGCTCGCTCGCGACCGGGGCGTCGAACAAGCAGATCGCCGACTCGCTCAGCATCAGTGTCGCCACCGTCGAGCGGCATCTCGCGACGATCTACCAGAAGCTCGGCCTGCGCGGCCGGGTCGAGGCCGCTCGCTATGCGCTCAAGCACGGCTTGGCGGTCGCCGCCGACTCGGAGCCGGGCGACTCGAGCCGCTCGGATTACATGGTTCCCAGGATTCCCACGCCGTTCCGAGACGCATAGCGTCAGCCTCGCCGTACCGCTGTCACGCGCACCGCGTCCGCACCGGGAGATCCCAATGCACGTACGACGATCCATGTTCGCCGCCGCCGCCGCGGCCTTGTGCCTGTTCACCGCAATGGCCAGCCCGGCCGCCGCTCACGCCAAGGGCGAGAAGGGCGACCCGCAGCCGGAGGCAGCCCCCTTCAAGCTCGGGACGGCCGCGGACGCCGGAAGCGTCGCCATCATGCCCAACGGCGATCTGGTAGTGGCCTGGGGCGTGGCGACGAAGAACCACCAAGGCGCGACCAGGGTCTGCGTGCTCAAGCGCGGCGGCACTCGTGCACCCACGACACCCAGCTCTCGCCGTCCGGCAGCAACGACATCGAGGACGTGACCCAGGTCTTTGCGTTGTCGTCCTCGACGATCGTGGTGCTTCAGGCGGGGTGCTGTGACGCGGACCCGAACGGTGACCAGCTGTGGACATCGACCGACGGCGGCGCGGTCTTTACCGCCCACGAGGTCAGCGCGATCGACGTCAACGCAGCGGTCCTGATCGGCGGGAACATCGCGTTCGTCGGCAGCGACCCGAGCCTCGGCACCGAGGTCGAGAGCATCCCGGACGATGCGACCAGCCCATCCGCGGGGCCGACGACGGTCGAAGCGACCCAGCCGAGCGGCGAGGCACTCGGCAGCTACAAGAGCGGACTGTTGGTGGGCGAGGACATCCTCGGGTCGGACTACACCACGAAGGTGCAGTACGCGTCCTCGGGTAAGAACTTCAACTCTGCGGGCTCGTACAAGACCGTTGCGAGCTTCCCGCATGAGTATCTGCTGGGGATGTCCGGCAGCGCGTTGCTCACCCAGCAGACGACCGGCAAGGACCACATCCTGCTCCGGCTGTTCAACGGGTCGAGCTACGGCTCGGCGCATGTCGTTCCCGGCTACTCGGAACACAGTCTGGGGCTGTGGGCCGGCATCGACCGGGACCCGTCCGGCACCACTCACCTGTTCCTCGAGTCGGAGTTCGCTTCCCCCAGCTATGACCTGCTCGAGCTGTCCACGACCAAGGGGACGCACTGGAGCCACCCGACCAACCTGGGCAACGCGATCAGGGACACGTCGTTCAGCGCGGCGCTCGACGCGAACGGCAGCGGCCTGGTGCTCGGCACCGGGGCGAGCGGTTCGACCGACGCGCGCGGCTTCCCGGTCCTCGAGAAGCAGAGAGTCTCGTTCTCGCTCAGCAAGTCCAGCGTCCACAAGGGGAAGAAGGTCACCGCAAAAGGCAAGGCGAGCCCGGCGTCGAAGGGACGCAAGGTCGAGCTGCAGATCGAGAAGAAGGGCCGGTGGTACGACGTCGCATCGACGAAGGAGTCGAAGAGCGGAGCCTTCAGCTTCACGATCAAAGCCAGCAGTGCGGGCACCTTCGACTACCGCGCGGTGGCGAGCGACCACGCCGGCTACGTGGAGTTCGGCTACTCCTCGGCTCGTGCGCTGAAGGTCAGCAAGTAGCGATGCCGCGGCCGGGGCACCGCACCCGCGCTGCCGCCACACTCGCGGCGGCTGGGCTGCTGTGCCTCGGCGGGGTCGCGGGATCGGGCCCGGCGGGGGCAAGCCCGCCGACCCCGGCTCACCACACGGCGGCCGCGAAGCATTCGGCGGGCAGCGGCCGACCGAAGATCTCGGTGCCGTCGATCACGCATCTGCCGGACGCCTACGAGATGTTGGCGATCAGCTGCGTTTCCGTGAAGCACTGTGTCGCGGTCGGTTACGGCGCCGGGACGGGCAAGGGCGCAATCGACGGGGGCGTGCTGTATCCCGTCACCGACGGCAAGCCGGGCAAGCCGTTGATCTCCAGCGACGCGACCTCGGTCTTCTACGGCGTCTCCTGCGTGACGGTCACGCGTTGCGTGGTCGTCGGTGAGGGAACGCCGACGTCGAAGTCGGGCGAGGTCGCCGAAGCGTGGCTGTGGCACGGGGGGAAGCTGTCGTTCATCGACCAGACCAGCGCCACCACGGTCATCTCTTCGGAGTTCCGTGGCGTCGACTGCTGGTCCTCCACCCGCTGCATGGCGGTGGGTTACGCCTACCACAACACCAAGACCCTGCTCGACCAGCCGATCGCTGTGTTCGCCTCGATCGACCTGAAGAGCTCGCCGACCGACGACGTGGTACTCAACGACACCGCCGGTTATGCCGCGGCCGTCACCTGCCCGACGTCGACGATCTGCTACGCGGGCGGCGCGTCTGTCGGTGCATCGGCGGAGGAGATGGAGATCTCCAAGCACTCCGCCATCTCCGGCGTCGTGCAGACGGGTTCCGCCTCGGGCATCGAGGGCATCGCCTGCGAGTCGGCAAGCTCCTGCGAGGGCGCGGAGGTGCAGGACCTGCCGATGTTCGGGCAGTTCCAAGGCTGGGTCGAGCATCTCGGCTCGAAACTCAGCGGGAAAGAGATCGAGGTGACCTCGACCTCGCAGTTCTATGCGATCGCGCGGGTCAACTCGTCGTACTACCTGGCCGTTGGCGAGTTCGTGGGTAGCTGGACCAGCGACCTCGTGTCGGCATCAGGAAAGCCGGGTACGACGACCAACTCCCGCGGTGGCTACCTGCAGGGAGTCGCATGCCCGGTGCAGACCGAGTGTCTCGGTGTCGGCTTTTCTTCCGACTCCGCCTCGAAGCAGCCGGGCGGAAACGACGGTGTCGACGGCGCGATCGGGATCTTCCACCTGAAGACCGCTCCGGGTGCGCCGACGGTCAAGGTGGAGAAGACCGGGCATCACTCCGCGAAGGTGCGCATCACACCGCCGGCCAGCGATGGGGACAAGACGATCACGAGCTACCGCCTCACCGTGCTCGGTTGTCAGCCGCATCACAAGAAGTGCACGCTGGTCACCGTCAAGACCCAGCACGTGAAGCCGAGCAAGCTCACGGTCACGGTTTCGGGGCTGAAGCGTCATTCAACCTACGAGGTCTATGCGACCGCCACGAACACGATCGGCACCGGCCCCGCGTCCGCCCGCAAGCACGCCGACACGCACTGAGGCCGCTGACCGAACCGGATTCGCCCCGTCGTACCCGCGGCGCAGTGCGGTGGTCCGCGCTCGACGCCGGCGCAGGAACAAGGGTTAGGGTCCTCGGAATACCGCGGGGACGGTTCACGCTGCCTGAAAAGAGGTCGCCACAGCGTGGGAAAATGGCGTTTTCGGGACGCTGGCGAGGGGAGTGCACGTGACTGACCAGCGTCTCGACTTCGTGTCCGCCGGCCGCAACGCCTCCGGGGTTCGCGGCCGGCTGGCCCACTGGCACCGCCGCTTGCGCGCGCGCCGCAAGACCTGGATGGCGATCCGCGGCTTCCGCGAGATCGTGCTCATCGTCGGGACCTACTCCCTTTACGACGTGACCCGCTTCCTCGTCGCGGGCGACCACGACGGGGCGATCTCACACGGCCGGGCGATCTTCAACTTCGAGCAGCGGTGGAACATCGCACCCGAGCACTGGCTCAACAAGGCCATCTCCCCGCACGTGCTGCTGGCCGTGCCGTCGGACTACATCTACGCGACGCTGCACTACGTCGTCACGCCGATCGTCTTGATCTGGTTGTGGCGGCGGCACCCGCCGTTCTACGGCGGCGCGCGGAACGTGCTGCTGTTCACGACGTTGATCGGCCTCGCGTGCTTCAGCCTCTACCCGGTCGCGCCACCCCGCCTGCTCGGCGGCTTCATCGACACGATGGCGAAGTACTCGCATTACGGCTGGTGGGGCAAGGCGGCGAGCGCACCACGCGGGTTCGGGCATGACACCAACCAGTACGCCGCGATGCCCTCGCTGCACGTCGGTTGGGCGCTGTGGTCCGGGTGGCAGCTGGTCAAGCACGGCAAGCATCGAGTGACCCGTTGGCTCGGTGTGCTCTATCCGATCGTGCTGTCGATCGTGGTGGTGGCCACGGCGAACCACTACTTGCTCGACGTGGTGGGTGGGGTTGCCGCGGTGTTGCTGGGCACGGTAATGGCGTGGCTGTTCGGCCGGATCGGCTGGTCGAAGTTGCTTCCGGTGGCGACGGAACACCCGCCGCCCTCGTCGACCACCTGAGCTGCGGTGCCGGCGACCTATACCGGCCTCGGCGTGAGCGGTGGCCTTGCCACCGGGCCGGTGGCCAGAGTGCACGGTCCGGTTCTGCCGGCACGCGACAGCGCACCCGTCGACGCTCCTGCCGAGCGGGAGCGCGCAACGGCGGCGTTGGATGAAGTAGGGGGTGAGCTCGAGCAGCTCGCCACCCGGGCCGGTGTTTCGGGCGCCGTCCTCGTCCGGCAGGCGCGAATCTTGCGCGACCCGTCGCTCCGCGCGCTCGTCGAGCAGCTGGTCGGCTCCGGGCGGGCCGCGCCGCGGGCGGCGTGGGAAGGGTTCAGCGCCTACCGGGACATGCGCGCAGCCGATCCGATGCGGGCGGTGCCCGACCGGGTGGAGCTCGACGACATTCGCGATCGCGTCGTCGCGCGGCTGCTGGGTGAGCCGCCTCCCGGCATCCCGGTCCAGCCGACGCCGTACGTCTTGGTTGCGCGCGACCTGTCGCCGGCTCTCACCGCCGGGCTCGACCCGGACCAGGTGTTGGCGATCGTCACCGAACGCGGTGGGCCGACCAGCCACACGGCGGTGCTGGCGAAATCGCTCGGCATACCCGCTGTGGTGGGTTGTCCCGGAGTCGCTGCTTTGCGCAGCGGGCAGCGCGTGCTGGTCGATGGGTCGGCCGGCGAGGTGGTCGCGGATCCGGACCCCTCCGCGGTGGGCGCGGTCGGTCGCGCGGCCACCGGCTCACGAAGCGCGGACCACGACCGCGGGCCGGGCCGGACCAGGGACGGCCGGCCCGTGCAGCTGATGGCCGCCGTCGGCAGCCGCGGGGACGTGGCGGACGCCGTCGACGCGGGCGCCGAGGGGGTCGGCGTGTTCCGGACCGAGTTCGCCTTCCTGGATCGGCTCGAGCCGCCCGCGATCGCCGAACAGGCGGCGGCCTACCGAGAGGTCTTCGACGCCTTCCCCGGGCGCCCGGTGACCGTGCGCACCCTGGACATCGGTGCGGACAAGTCCGCGTCGTTCGTCCAGCTCGGCGACCAGCCGAACCCGGCGCTCGGGGTTCGCGGTCTCCGGGTCGCCCGTCGCCACCCCGGTTTGCTCACGGACCAGCTGACCGCGATCGCGACCGCCACGCGCGGCAGTACCGCCGAGGTGCGGGTGATGGCGCCGATGGTCGCGACCGCGGCCGAAGCCGCCTGGTTCGCGGCTCAGGCGCGGGCGGCCGGGGTCACCACCGCCGGCGTGATGGTTGAGGTGCCCGCGGCTGCGCTGCGCGCAGCCGACCTGCTTCGTGTCGTCGACTTCGTGTCGATCGGAAGCAACGACCTTGCGCAGTACACCTTCGCGACCGACCGCGCAGACAGCGAGCTGTCCGACCTGCTCGACCCGTGGCAACCCGCGTTTCTCGATCTGGTCGCCACTGTCCTGCGGGCCGGCGCGATCGCCGGCCGGGCAGTGACCGTCTGCGGTGAAGCGCCGAGCGACCCGCTGCTGGCCCTCGTGCTCGTCGGGCTCGGCGCGGCCGCGCTGTCGGTCGCACCGCGCGCGATCGCCGATGTGCGGTCGACCCTGGCCCGCCAGAGCTTCGACGACTGCGTCCGATTGGCAGCTGCCGCGGTGTCTGCCGACGGCCCGTCCGAGGCGCGCGCGAGGGTGCGCGCGGCGCTGGATCCCTCCGGCGGGTCTTAGCCGGTTCGAGTCGGACCGGGTCGGGCCGCTACCGTCCACGGGTGCGAGTCACGGGCGCGGGCGGGGTCGGTATCGAGGTTTTCGTCGACGGTCCGGACGACGGCGAACCCGTGCTGTTCATGCACGGCTGGCCGGACTCGCACCGGTTGTGGCGGCACCAGGTCCAGGCGCTGACAGGGGCGGGCCTGCGCACCATCGCGCCAGACCTTCGGGGATTCGGCGCATCCGAGGCGCCACCGGATGTCGCCGACTACAAGCTGGCAAAGACGGTCGAGGACATGATCGCCGTACTCGACGCGTGCGAGGTTTCGAGGGCGACCGTCGTCGCACACGACTGGGGCGCGGTGGCGGCCTGGGGGTTCGCGGCGTTCGTGCCCGACCGGGTCGAGCGGCTCGTGGCGCTGTCGGTCGGCCACCCGAAGGCATTCAGCGACGCCGGGTTCGAGCAGCGGATGCGCTCCCTCTACATGCTGCTGTTCGACGTACCCGTGGTGGCCGAACAGTGGTTCGGCCGGTTCGGTGCACAGATGCTTGCCAGCCACCGTGACCGGGACGACGTGCTCGCCGCGCTGGACCGGCCTGGGGCGCTGACCGCGAGCTTCAACTGGTATCGCGCCAACGCCCATCCACGCACGATCATCAACCCGCCACCGGAGCTACCGCCGATCCGCTGCCCGGTGCTCGGGGTGTGGAGCCGGCACGACACCGCGCTCATCGAGAAGCAGATGACCGGCTCGCAGGCGTACGTCGAAGGGCCGTGGCGTTACGAGCGAATCGAGAACGCCGGGCACTGGATGCAGCTCGACGTGCCCGAGGAGCTCAACCGCCTGCTGCTGGATTTCCTGGGCCGACCGGATGCGGGCTGACCTGCTCGTACTGCTCCTCGCCGGCCGGTCCCATGCCGAGTGCCTCGCCCAGCGTCTCGCCGAGCGGCTCACCCGGCTCGGCTGAGGCGGCGTCCGCAGCCGGCCGCGCACCGGTCGCGGTTCGCAAAGGAATCTCTTTGAGCAGCAACGCGAAGACGAACGCCACGACGGCGAACGGAACAGCGGCGAGGAAGACGACGTGCAGCGAGTCGCTGAACGCGACCTGAAGCCCGTGCCGGACCAACGGCGGTAACTGTTTGACCGCCGCGGGGTTCGCCGCGACCGACGTTCCATGGAGATGTTTGAGCGCCTGCGTCGGTACGTGCTTCGGAAGGTTCTGCGCGAGCCGGTTGTCGAAGATCGTGCCGAACACCGCAACGCCGATCGAGCCGCCGATCGACCGTGAGAACGTCGCGAGCGAGGTCGCGACTCCTAGCTCGCGGTAGGGAACGGAGTTCTGTGCCGCGATGATCAGCACCTGCATCGTCAGGCCGAGCCCGGCGCCGAGGATCGCCATGTAGATCGCGGTCTGCCAGAACGGTGTGTTCCAAGCGATGTGGGAGAACAAGTAGAGCGCGACCGCCGTCATCGCCGTACCGAGGATCGGGAACCTGCGGTAGGTGCCGGTTGCGGTGATCCGGCGGCCGCTGACGATCGCCATGACCAGCACGAAGATCATGATCGGCAGCAGCTGCAGGCCCGAGCTGGTCGGCGATGCGCCGTGCACGATCTGCAGGAACAGCGGCAGGAAGGTCAGGGCACCGAACATCGAGAAACCGACGATCGCACCGGTGCCGAACGAGACCCGGAACACGCTGATGCCGAACAGCTTCAGCGGCACGAGCGGCTCGCTCGCGCGCTGCTCTACGGCGATCAGTACGCCGAACAGAGCGACCGCGACGATGCCGAGGATGATGATGACCGGCGACCCCCAGGAGTAGGTCGAGCCACCCCAGGTCAGCATCAGGATGAGCGCGACGACGGCAGCGGACATGACGGCTGCGCCGAGGTAGTCGATGTCGTGCTGGATCCGGCTGGTGCGCGCGTGCAGCACGGCGGCAACGACGAACAGCGCGATCGCGCCGATCGGCAGGTTGATGTAGAAGACCCATCGCCAGGTCAGGTCGTCGGTGAAGAAACCACCGAGCAACGGCCCGGCGACGCTCGCGACCGCGAAGACCGCGCCGATCAGGCCGGTGTAACGGCCACGCTCGCGCGGCGGCACGATGTCGCCGATAATGGCCTGCGCTCCGACGATCAGCCCGCCGGCGCCGAGGCCCTGCATGGCACGGAAGGCGATCAGCTCGTTCAGGTTCTGCGACAGCCCGGATAGTGCGGAGCCGATCAGGAAGATCACGATCGCGGCCTGGAAGAAGCGCTTGCGGCCGTAGAGGTCGCCGAGCTTGCCCCACAGCGGCGTCGAAACCGTCGACGCGAGCAGGTACGACGTCACCACCCAGGACAGGTGGTTGAGGCCGCCGAGGTCGCCGACGATGGTCGGCAGCGCGGTGGCGACGATCGTCTGGTCGAGCGCGGCGAGCAGCATGCCGAGCATGAGGCCGGCGAAGACCAGCCTGATCTGGCGCTGGCTCAGCTGGGTAGGTGCGGTGTTCATGTCCAGATCAGACATCGCTGGGGTTCCCTAGTTCTTCGGCGAGGAGTTCGAGGCCGTGCAGCAGCGCGCGCTGCTCGCCCGGACGCATCCGGTCGAGTGCGCGCTGAACCGGCCGCAGCCGGGTGTCGAGCAGTAGATCGGCGAGCTTGCGATGGGTGTCGGCCACCTGGACGAGCGTCCGGCGCCGGTCGGACGGGTCGGCGACCCGCTCGACCAGTCCCGCCGACTCCAGGTCGGTGACGACCTGGCTGGCGGTCGCCAGAGAGACGCCCAGCCGGGCGGCCAGCGTGCTGACGCTCATCCGTTCGTCGGCGACGACCTGCATGAGGGCGGCGACGTGGCGGGGAGCCGGCGGCGAGGCCTTCCAGCTCTCCTGGGTCCTGGCGTCCACCGGCATCGGGGTGCGCTCGAGCCGCTTGACGACGGTCCGGAAGGCCGCCAGCAGGTGCGCGGCGGTCGCCGTGGACGCGTGTTCCGCCGAAGCGGGGGCCGCTGTCGTCGTGATCATGATTCGCCACCCTACATGGTTTGGTTCGTCTAATCAAACTATTTTGGACGACGAATCATTCCTTGAGAAGAGTTCGGCCGACCGGGTTAAGTGGTCTGCGGCAAATGCCGTACCAACTACTGAGTGCGTACCAAACCCGCGCGCTCCAGCCCTCGTCCCATCGGCCGGAGTAAGCCTGATGCACAGTCGCCACCTCGTCGTTCGTGTCCTCTCCACCGCTGCCGTCGTCGCTGCGGTTGGCCTGCCGGTCTCGCTGGTGAACCTGCCGTCAGCGGTGGCGGCGAAGGTCTACAAGGGCCCGGATGTGGCGTCCTACCAGCACCCCCACCCGACCAAGGCGCACCCGCACGGGCAGCCGATCAACTGGACCAAGGTCAAGAAGTCCGGGAAGTCCTTCGCCATCGTCAAGGCCACCGAGGGCACGTCGTACGTCAATCCCTACTTCGCCGGCCCGTATGCCAACGACTACGCGGACTCGCTCGCGGCCGGCCTGGTCCACGGCAGCTATCACTTCGCCCGCCCCGCGACGCCGATCGTGGCGTCCGCGAAGGCCCAGGCGGCGCTGTTCGCGAAGACGATCGGCCCGGTCACTACCGCTGACACGCTGCCGCCGGCGCTGGACCTCGAGGTCACCGGCGGCCTGAACCGCGGGCAGCTGGTCACGTGGGCGCTGGACTTCCTGCTCGACATGCGCTCGCTCACCGGCCGCACCCCGATGCTCTACACGTATCCGTCGTTCTGGACCAACGACCTGGGCGATCCGACCGCGCTGGCTCGCTATCCGCTCTGGATGGCGGAGTTCGGCGTGCGGCGCGCGCCGGTGTCCGACCTGTGGCAGTACACCTCGACGGCGCACATCAGCGGCATCGACGGTGACGTCGACATCTCCAAGTTCGTCGGGACCAGCGGGTTTCCTTGGTCGACGCTGTCCAACGGCACCGTCGCGACGCCGTGGAAGGCGACCGCGCCCGCACCGCCGGTCGGAGTCCACACCTCGGTTGCAGGTACGTCGGCCACCATCTCCTGGATGCCCGGTGACGCCGGCACCAGCCCGGTGACCAGCTACCAGGTCACCGCTTCGCCGGGGAACCAGGTTGTCACCGTGGGTGGCACCTCGCTATCGGCCACTTTCACCGGCCTCAGCACATCGACGTCGTACACGTTCACCGTCACC
>DATJSI010000104.1 GCA_035504215.1 Mycobacteriales bacterium | reverse complement strand
GCGCGCGCTGAGCTCGACACCTTCGTCGCCCGTGGCGTTCGGCTGCTCGGTCGCGCCGCGGCCGGAGGGCACGCGATAGGCCAGGAGCGGAGCCGGCTGCCGGACGCGGGCTCGGCCGGGAAGGGGAATCTCGCTCTCGCTGCCGGCGCGCCACCCGCGCCGAGCCGGGACTCGACCCACGAGCCGATTCTCCCGTGCCCGGAGATTCGGTTACGTCGAGCCTCGCCGGGACCGTAGCCCGGGGCCGGACGCGTGCATTCGCGTGACGGAGGCGGGTACGCCGCTAACGTCGAGCGTGATATGTGATCATGGCCGCGAGCTGACGAGGCGGCCGGTGTCCGCGGAGGGTGACACGGTGATTCCGGGGGCCGAGGACCCGATGCTGAAGGTCGCGCGCGCCCACGTCGACGGCCGGACCATCATTGTTCCCGACTACAAGATCGTGTTCATGCCGATCCCGAAGGTCGCCTGGACGGCGATGCTCTGGGCGCTGACGCCGCTCGTCGGGATGTCGGCCGACGACTTCGCGCGTTCGACCAAGCCCGAGATCTCGCCGGTGATGGCCGTGCACGACATGAAGATCTGGGCGGCCCACGGCTTCCTGTTTCGCGACGTCGACCCGGATCGGCGCGAGGAGATCCTCGCCGATCCGGAGTGGTTGCGGTTCACCGTCGTACGCGATCCGGCGAAGCGGCTGTGGTCGGCCTGGCAGTCGAAGATCCTGCTTCAGGAACCCCTCTATTACGGCTTTCACCGTGACCGCCCCTGGTTTCCGCGGCTGCCCGAGAACACCGCTGACGTACTGGCCGACTTCCACCGGTTCATCCAGGCGATGGCGGACGGCTACTACACCGATACCAAGATGCGCGACGCCCACTGGGCACCCCAGACCGATGCCATCGATCTGTTGCCGCTGAACCACATCGGTCGCTTCGAGACGGTGCGTGAGACGCACGCGCTGCTGCAGGCCCACGTCGCCGGGCAGGGCGGCCCGGTCCTGCACTTCGGGCGCGCGAACGTCAACCCACTGCCCTATGACCGGCTGGTCTACGACGCTGCCTCGGCAGCGACGGTCAACCGCATCTACACGCGAGACTTCACCGAGCTCGGCTACCAGCCGGTCGAGGTGGACCCCGACCCGGACTTCGACGCTTGGGCCAAGCAGGTGGAGCCGCACTTCCCGCACCTTCGCGAGCTGATCGGGCGGCATCAACGGCTGTACGCCGTGGTCGACAGCTTTCGCCGAGAGGTGCGGGCGGCGGAGAAGAAGAGTGAGCGGCTGGCGAAGCAGCTCGCGTCGGCCGAGCAGCGCCAGGCGAGCGCGCGTGACGAGCTGGAGCGCGCGCGGCGGCGCTACGAACGAGTCACTGGTTCGGTCTCGTGGCGACTCACCGCACCGCTGCGGTGGATCCGGTCGGGCGGCCGCAGCCGCTAGCTCCGGCGGTAGCCGCGCACGCGGGCTGTCCGGCTGGCCGGGCACGGAATTTCACCCGTTCGGGCGGCCTGCCGATACAACCACGTGCGCCCAGCGTCGTTGCAGCGGCCGGCCCGGGCCGTCCTGGGACGACCGGCCGCGGTCGACCTGTGCCCGGATGCCGGCGGCCGTCGATCGGGACGCGAGCCGCTCTGGTGGGCGCCGTACGCGATCGCGGCGGTGGCCTTCGCCGCCTACGCCGCCTACTCGATCGCTCAGTACCTGCGGATCGCCGAACCGTCGTGGGATCTCGCGATCTTCACCCAGATCGTGCAGGGCTACGCCCACCTGCACGCACCGGTCGCTGACATTCGCGGGCCGCATCTGGACGCCTTGGGTGACCACTTCAGCCCGGTTCTCGCCGTCCTGGCGCCGGCCTACCGGGTGTTCCCGAGCCCACTGACGCTTCAGGTCGCACAGGCGGCGTTGTTCGCCGTCGCGATCGTTCCCATCACGCGGCTCGCCATGCGCCATCTCGGCCGGCGTACGGGTGTTCTCGTCGGGGTCTGCTACGCGCTCGCGTGGGGCATCCAGTCTGCGGTCGCGGCGGATTTTCACGAGGTCGCCTTCGCCGTCCCGCTGCTGGCGTTCGCCTGTGCTGCACTCGTCGAACGTCGCTGGCGGGCGGCGGTGCTGTGGTCCGCTCCGCTGGTGTTGGTGAAGGAGGACCTCGGGCTCACCGTCGCAGCGATCGGCGTCTACCTCGTGTTTCGTGGCGAGCGAAAGCTCGGTCTGCTCACGCTCGTCGGTGGCGCGGTCGCCACCGCCGTGATCATCGGGCTCGTGATCCCTGCCTTCAATCCGCACCACACCTATACCTATTGGGGAATGGTGCACACTTCCGCGGCAGCGAACCCGGTCACGCTCGTGACGCGCCTCGTGTCGCCCGCGACGAAGCTGCACACGGTGCTGCTGCTCGTTGCGATCACGGGGTTCGCCGCGTTGCGGTCGCCGCTGCTTCTCGTCGGGCTTCCCACCCTGGTGTGGCGGTTCGAGTCGGCTGATTCGAGGTATTGGGGCACCTCGTGGCACTACAGCGCAGTGCTCATGCCGATCGTGTTCGCTGCGATGGTCGATGGCCTGGTCCGGCTGCGTTCGAGCGACTCACCGACCGTTCGCAGCGTCGTGCAACGCCTTCCTGCGCTCGCGCTTGCGGTGTCGCTCGTGCTCTGCGTTCAGTTCCCGCTCCGTGACCTCGTCCGCCCGTCCAGCTACCAGCGACTCCCGGCCTCGGCAACCGCGGCGGTGGCCGCCGTACCGCGTGGCACAAGCGTCGAGTCGGATGTCGGCCTGCTGACGCTCCTTGTGCCGCATCACACGGTGTTCACGATCGGAGACACCGGCTCGACGATCCCCGAGTATGTAGCGATCGACACGTCGATCGAAGGTTCGGCCGCCGACTCTCCGGTCGTCTTCGCGGACTCGTTGCATCCAGGTACGACGTACCGGCTGGTGTACCGGCAGGGAAGCTACGCCGTGCTGCAGGTCGCGCGCTGACCTACAGCAGTGCGAGTCCCAGTCCCGCAGCCGCAGCCAGCAGGCCGGCCGTCAGGCTGGCCGCAACGTTGACCACGGACTGCGCCAGCTCGTTGCTCTCGGCCAGCGCGATCGTCTCCCAGCAGTAGGTCGACCACGTGGTGAACCCACCGCAGATACCGATGCCGATCACGTCGGCGGTGCGCGCCGACAAGCCGTGATGGGTGGCCAGTCCCGTGGTCAGGCCGAGGACGAACGAGCCCAGGACGTTGATCGTGAGCGTTCCGAATGGAAACGTGGAGGCATGTTGGTGCTGGATCAGGCGGTCGAGCAGGTAGCGGAAGACCGCGCCGGCACCCGCGGCTACCCCGACCAGGATCGTGACCGTCATGGCGTCGCTCGGGCAGACGTCGCTAGCGAGCGCGCGATGACTACTCCGCACACCGTTGCTGCAAGGCCGGCCAACAGGCTGCCGAGTACGTAGAGCGCCGCGGTCGCAGGATGGCCGTGCGCACCGAGCAGATCGGTCGACACCGCGACGCTGGAGAACGTCGTATAGGACCCGCAGAAGCCGGTGCCCAGTGCAGGTCGCAGGTACCTGCTGTCAGGCCGGCGTTCCAGCGCCAGGACGAGCACGACCGCGAGCACGAACGCTCCCGTGGTGTTGGTCAGCAGGGTCGTCCAGGGAAAGGCGTTGGGGGATGCGGGCCAGGCGCGCCCGAGTCCGTAGCGCGCGAGGCCGCCGGCGACGCCACCGAGGGCGATGACCGCGACCACGTCCGATCGGATCCTCGGCCATCGTGAGTCGCCCGATGCCGTCCGGACCCCGGTCGCGCCGATCAGCGGTCGAGCGGGTTGGTCATCGACGCCCAGGTCGGGATCGATGCCGCTGCCTGAGCCGATTGTTGCCAGCCCAGCGAAACGGCGCAGCACTCGTGCGTGCCGATCCAACGCAGCCTCCTACCGAAGAGGTAGGAACCATTGGCCGCGGGTTGCGACGGTTGTTGGCGGGTCCCACCGCCATCACGCGTCCCCCATGGTACCGAACGGTCAGTCGGCGGGCGACGGTACGACGAGCACGGGTTTGCGCTGCTTGCGCAGCAGCGCCTGCGGCACCGAACCGTGCAGCAGCCGCTGGGCGAGTCCACGACCGCTCGCGCCGACCACGATGAACAGTGCGTCGTGGTCGTGGGCCGCGCGGGCGAGGGCGTGCACGGGTTCGTCCCGCGCAGTCTCGAACGCCCACTGCACGCGGCTCGACGCGAGCAGCTGTGCGGCCTCTTGCCGTTCCTGGTCGATGGTGCGCTTCGCGGCGGTCTCCCATTCCTCCGAGTCGGGGTCGACCGGGTAGTCCTCGAGATCCACGACGTGCAGGATGACGAGTGTCGCGTCGAGCGCGGTGGCGAGCGCCGCCGCGACCACGAGCGCGCGGTGGCTGGCAGGGTGCCGGTCGTACCCGACCAGCAGGCGGCGGGGACCGTCGATATGCGGTGGTTCCAGGTCGCTCGCCGACAAAGGTTGCACGCACGCTCCCTCCGCCCGCGGCTGAGAGTACGCCGACGATGACCGATCAGGAAGAGACCGACAGCGTCGTACCGGGCACGCGACGATCTGCGGTCAAATGTCTGCTTCGCGCGCCGCCGGTGGAACGGCGGAATACGATCGGACCTGCCGTCGCCGGGACCACGCGACCGCTCGCCGGGTCCTGACCGCAGCGCATCGATCCGGGGTGCACACTCGTGCCGCGGGCAACGCTGCGAGGGAAGTGACCGACATGGCGCTGGCCGAACAGCACTGCCACGCCGGTCTGAGCGAGGACTCGCTCGCGCGTCTCGTGAGCGGGGTCGCGCACGACCTGACGAACGCGCTCGGCGCGATCGCGAACCTCGCCGTGCTCCTCGACCGCCGGGTCGAGGACGCCGCCGTGCGGCACGACGTGGAGGCCATTCACGCGGCCGCCCGGCAGGCCACCGACCTCGTCCGCCGACTCGTGCGCGTCGCCGGCAACGGCGTCGCGCAGCCCGCCATGATCGATCTGGACGAGGTCGTGCGGACCGCTCTCGACGGCGTAGGTCGCAGTGCCGGAGTCGTCGTCAGGATCGCGCCCGGTGCCGGTCCCGTCCGCGCCTGGTTCGACCATCAGCACCTCGTCGAGATTCTTGCCGAGGTGGCACTCAACGCGGTCGAGGCGATGCCGGCCGGGGGAGTCATCGACGTGGCCATCGAACCCGCGCCGTCGCCGGACGCTCATGCGACGGTGCGCATCACCGATCACGGAGTGGGGATGCCCGAGTCGATCCGGGACCGCGCGACCGAGCCGTTCGCGACCACCAAACCTGCGGCGCCGGGGCGCGGGCTCGGTCTCACGGTCGTCGCCTGCCTGCTCGAACGCAACGATGGCCGGCTGGACATCGACTCGGCGCCCGGCGTCGGTACGACGGTGCGGCTGTCGGTCCCCTCCGTCGAGTTCGAGAAGCGAGCCGTCGATGGCTGACACTCCATCGGAGGTCATCAACGTCCTGGTCGTCGATGACCACGTGATGTTCGCCGAGAGCCTCGCCCGCCTGCTCGACGACGAAGATGGCCTCAAGGTCGTCGGGTTGGCGGCATCCGGCGCGGCGGCTCTCGAGATGTTCGACCGCCTGCGTCCCGACGTGGTGCTGGTCGACTACCGGATGCCCGACCACGACGGGGTGGAGATCACCGAGGAGATCAAGCAACGCGCGCCGCACGCGATGGTGGTGATGCTGACCGGATCCGCAGACGACAGGGTGCTGCTGGCCGCCATCGAGGCCGGGTGTTCCGGCTTTCTCACCAAGGATCGGGCCGCGGCCGAAGTGGCCGACGCGGTACGGTCGGCGGCGGCCGGCGAGGCGTTGATCACCCCGGCGATGCTCGCCCGCCTGCTGCCCAAGCTCGCGCGGCGCCCGGCGGGGGTGAACACCGAGTTGACCGCACGCGAGCGAGAGGTCATCGACTGCATGGCCCGCGGCTGGTCGAACAAGGACATCGCCGCCCAGTTGTTCCTGAGCGTCAACACGGTCCGCAACTACACGCAGTCGATACTCGCGAAGCTCGGCGCGCACTCGAAGCTCGAAGCGGTGTCGAAGGCGGTTCGCGAGGGACTCGTCGAATACCCGGCTGGACGGTGACCGCTCGACCGTCGGGTGTCACCCGGATGGCCTAGCGCATTCGCACCCCGCAAGACGGTGTGAAGGCTTCTGTTGCGGGCCGCCGCCGATGCCGTTGAAAAGGTGCGCGGGTTCTTCGAGGCTGCCGGATCGGGCGGCTAGTGAACCGTGGGATCCGCGCTGCGAACTCTTCCGGCCGCGCGAGCGGTCGATCCGCCGCAAGGAGCCGTGCATGGTGCCGTTGCCGAGCGATCCCGCGTTCGGTTGGTTCGTCGACGGCCTCCGCGCGACCGGCGCCTCGCCGCAGACGATTGCGTCCGCGCTCAACCACTCGGTGTGGGCCGATCCGAACGGCGGCCGGTGGCACGGCCGGCAGGTCGAGGCACTGCTCGCCGAACCCGCCCTTCGGCCTGCGGCCGACGCTGACGATGACGCCGACCCGCTGCTGGCGTTCCGGCGGCTGGCACTGTTGCGCATGGTCCGCGACTGGCGGCCGGTCGAGGGCTGGCACATCGAGCGGTTGTGGTGCTGGCACCAGGGCGGTGGCACCATCCGGTCGATGGCCCGCCGGCTGAACCAGGCCGCCGTGCCGGCCCCCGATGGCGGCGCGTGGACCGGGACCTGGGTGAGCGTCTTGCTCTACCTGCGGATGGTCACGGCGGCCGGCGACGCGGAGGCAGCGGAGTCGGGGTCGTCCGTCGTCTGCGCCGCGTAGCTCGCCGGCGACGGCGATACGTAGTAGTCGCCGATGACTTCCCGGGTCACAGCCGGTTCCGGCTCAGCGCTCGGTCGCGCGGGCTGCAGGTCGACCACGATCGTTCCGGCCGCGCGGTCGTGCAGCCCACGCCGGCGACCGTCTTTGAACGCGGGCAGGTAGGCGAGCAGGCCGGTTGCGGGCAGCGGAATGAGTCCGGGTAGCTGCGGGACGAGCCACCGCCGCCAGGACCGCGCCCAACCCGGTGGCTGGAACTGCCCGGCTTCGTTGTCGTCGACGACCACGCGCAACCGCAGCAACAGCTTGCCCACGCCGGCTCCCCAGAGCGCGTTCGTCACGACGCGGTAGGCCACCGACGAGATCGCGATCAGCGCGAAGCAGCCGAGCAAGCCGAGGATCGGCTTGAGGGCCTCGGGGTCCGGGGAGCTGAGGTTGGCGGCGCTGGCGAGGGCGTGACCGGTCTGCCTGTTCGCCGATTTCAGTGCGACCAGGTGCGCGATCTCCCGAAGGTCACGCTCCCCGCCGACGGCCAGCACGAACCCGGTCGCGAGCAGGGCGCCGAGAGCGACGTCGATCGACCAGGCGGCGACGCGTCGGCCGATCGGCGCGACGACGTACCGGCTCGGTTCGGCCATGGTCAGAGCATCGACCGAACTCGGGCCGCGGTTGATCGTCCGGACTCGGAGTCAGGTCCCCGGTTCGGCCACCGCGGCGCGGGGATCGGAGTACCGTCGGGTTCCAGGAGCCGCACCAGAGCCCGGACCGTCGCTCTAGCCGTATTCCGCTAGATCGGACGCCGGATGTCCACGCTCAGCCACAGGGACCGAACCGCGCTCACGGCGATCATGGCGCACGAGCTGCGCACGCCGTTGAGCGTCATGCTCCTGCTCGCCGAGCAGCTGGCCGCAAACGACGGCGACACCATGACCGAACAGCAGGTCGAGTACTCGCGGGTCATCCACGCGTGCGGCAAGGACCTGATGGGCGTGGTCGACAGCCTGCTCGACCTCGCACGATCCGAGGCCGGGGCTCTGACGGCGGAGTTCACCGAGGTCGACATCGCCGAGCTTCGAAGTGCGTTGTGCCGGGAGTTCGCCTACCTCGCCCGCGGGCAGCTGCTCGAGCTGCTCGTCGAGGTGGCTCCCGACGTCCCCGACCTCATCGTCACCGACCACCAACGGCTGCGGCAGATCCTCACGAACCTGCTCGGCAACGCGATCAAGTTCACGCCGCAAGGTGACGTCCGGGTCTGCTTCGCGATCACCGATGCTCCGCGGGACGCGGCGACCGATTGGATCGCCGTCGATCGGCCCGCGCTTGCCGTCTCGGTCATCGACACCGGCATCGGGATCGCGCCGGAAGATCACGAGCGGATCTTCGAGAGCTTCGCGCAGGCGCACCACGGTCGCACCCGCCGCTCGGGCGGCGCCGGTCTCGGCCTTGCCATCAGCCGCGAGCTCGCCGAGCTCCTGGGCGGGCGGATCACCGTGAGCAGCCGACCCGGCGAAGGCAGCACGTTCACGCTGTACCTTCCGCTCGACCGCCCGGTCAACGACGTACCGCTGATCCCGCCGCGTGACCATGCCGGCGACGGCGAGGACGATCTGGCGGTCACCGTTCGGATCAGGGGCGCCTTGCGACCGGTCGCTGAGTCGGTGATCCACCAGTGAGCAGCCCGCAACGGATCCCCGTGCTGGTGGTCGACGACGATCCGGCCAAACGGCTGGCCCTGCGCGCGGTCGTGGCGCCGCTGGGTTACTCGGTGGTGGAAGCGGCTTCGGGCGCAGCAGCGCTGCAGTGCGTCGCCGCGCAGGACTTCGCGGTGATCCTTCTCGACGTACTCATGCCGGTGATGGACGGCCTCGAGACCGCCGCGGCGATCCGGCGCCAGAGTCGTTCCGCGCTCACCCCGATCATCTTCATCACGGCGTTCGCCGACAGCGACCTTGCGCGCACCGACTTCTTCGCCCAGGGTGCCGTCGACTTCATCCACGCACCCGTTGTCGCACAGGAGCTGCAGGCCAAGGTGTCAGTGTTCGCGGGCCTGTACGCGAACGCCGCCGAGCTGAGTGCCAAGGCGCGCACTGCCGAGGAGTCGGCGAGCCGGCTGGAACGGTTGAACGTCGAGCTCGCGACGATTGCCCGCCGAGACCCGCTGACCGGGTTGCGCAACCGGCGCGCGTTGAGCGAGGACCTGGAGATGCTCGAGGCCAGGGTGCGGCGCTACGCACATCGCTACTGCATGGCCGTCACCGACGTCGACTACTTCAAGAGCTACAACGACGCGTTCGGGCATCAGGCGGGTGACGAGGTGCTGCAGGCAGTCGCTGCGCGCCTGATCGGGCTGCTGCGCACCGGGGACTCGGTCTACCGCTACGGCGGCGAGGAGTTCCTGTGCGTGTTTGCCGAGCAGGGTGTCGACTCGGGCGTCACCGCAGTCGAGCGCCTCCGCGCAGGGGTTCAGGCGTTGGGAATCCCGCATCCCGCCAGCCCGGAGGGGATGGTGACGCTCAGCGCCGGCGTCGCGATCCTGGATGCGCGCGACGGGTGGTCGGCGAGCCAGGTCCTCAAAGCGGCGGACGACGCGTTGTACGACGCCAAGCGACTCGGCCGCAACCGGGTCGAGTACGCCGCATTCACCGGCTCGCAGGCCGGTGACCTGTCGGCCGGTCGGCCGCTCTCGCTCGACCGCGGCTACGTCGGGCCGGTCGAGAGCGAGCCCCGCGAGCCCTCGGCGATGGGGGGCTGAAACCCGGACAAAGCACGCTATTTGCTTTGCTTAGTGTACCGTCCGGACGGTATACTAAGGCCATGGCCACCGGCACCAGGGATCGGATCCTCGACGCCGCGGAGAGCATCGTGATCCGCGACGGCGTGGCCCGGTTGACCCTGGAGGCGGCCGCGGCCGAGGCCGGGCTGAGCAAGGGCGGCGTCCTCTACCACTTCCACACCCGGGACTCGCTCGTCTCCGCGATGGTCGAGCGGATGGTGGCCGGGTTCGATGCCGAGCTCGACACCGAGGCAGGAGCCGACGACGGTCCGCCGGCCGGCCGGTACACCCGTGCTTACATCCGTGCCAGCGTGCGGCGGGCCAGCACCCCCGAGGAGATTCGCCGCGAGCGAGCCGGCGCCGCAGTGCTCGCCGCGATGGCCTGTGAGCCGCAGCTGCTGAAGCCGATGCGCGAGTCCTTCGACCGCTCCCAGGCGCAGTTCCTCGACGACGGCATCGACCCGGTGGCCGCCACGGTCGCCCGGCTGGTGTCCGATGGACTCTGGCTGGTGGAGCTGTTCGGCTTCGCACCGTTGGACGAGCCGCTGCGCACCAAGGTGGCGGCCTTCGTCGAGGAGCTGGCGCGATGACCAGGTCGGCTCGTCGTTTCATTCTCGTGCTCACCGGCACGGCGTTCGTCGAATGGCTCGGCGCCAGCGCGATCCTTCCGCTGCTGCCCGCCTACCTTCGTCACCAGGGCACGTCCACCGGTGGGGTCGGCCTGGTCATGTCGGCGTACTTCTTCGCCGGGCTGCTCGTGCAGTACCCGCTCGGCCGCCTCGGTGACCGGATCGGACAGCGGCCGGTGCTGATCGGCGGCCTGCTGAGCTACGCGGTCGGAAGCCTCGGGTTTCTCCTGCATCCGGACGCGATCGGCTACATCGTGCTGCGTGGCGCGCAAGGCGCCGGTGCCGGCGCCGTGCAGGTCGCCTCCTTCGCGCTGGTCGGTGCCGTCGTACCCATCGACCGCCGCGGCCGCGCGTTCTCCTGGCTGTTCGCCGGCCAGCTCGGCGGCATGGCGATCGGCCCGCTGGCCGGCAGCCTCGCCGGCATCTCGGGGATGGCTTGGCTGTTCGTCGCCACGGCGGCAACCTCGACGGTCGCCAGCCTGTGGGTGGTCACCAGCCTGCCGAAGGTCGCTGCGATGCGCGATGCGACCCACACCCGCCTGGTGGTGAGCCGGTTGCTGCTCGGCGTCGTCGTGACCGGCGTCGTCGGCGGTCTGATCACCGGCGTCTACGAGACCTGCTGGACGTTGCTCCTCGACCTGCGCGGCGCGCACGCGTGGGAGGTCGGCTTGTCCTGGACGTTGTTCGCTGCGCCGTTCGCCGCGTTCTCGCCGGTCGCGGGCTGGATGACGGATCACCTGAACCGGATCGTGCTCACGATCGCCGCCCTGACGTCGTCGGTGTTCTTCGCCGCGCTCTACCCGTTCCTTCACACGCTTCCGCTGTTGATCGGGCTCGGCTCGATCGAGTCGATCGGCGTCGCGGTCGCCTATCCGGCGGCGCAGTCGCTGCTCGCACAGAGCGTTCCGGCTGCTGCGCTGGGCCGCGCACAAGGATTGTCGAACGCGACCCAGACCGCGGCGATGGCCGTCTCTGCGGCGGCGGCCGGCGCGTTGTTCGGGATCGCGCCGTGGGTTCCGTTCGTCGGTGCCGCAGCATCGGCTGCAGTGTTGATCGGCTGCCTGCCACTGATCTGGCGACACGGTGTGCCGCAGCAAGAAACCGTTGTCGCCGACCGCAAAGTGAGCGTCGTGGTCTGACGCCGGTTACGATCGCGCCCACTCCTCGGTGGATCCGAGCTGAACAGCGGCGACTGCGCTCGTCGCGAGAAGGGCAGCGAGCATGGGGACGTCCTCCGCATCAACCGGCGTCGAACCCGAACGGGTTCAGGAGCTGCTGACCCGGGAACGAGAGCGCTTCGTCGCGAACCATCCCCGGTCGGTGGAGTTCCGCCGGGCCGCCGCGGGCTCGCTGCTCTACGGCGTACCGATGAACTGGATGACCCGTTGGGCGAGCCCGACCCCGATCGTCGTATCCGGCGCGCACGGCGCCGAGCTCGAGGACATCGATGGGCACACGTACGTCGATCTCTGCCTGGGCGACACCGGCGCGATGGCGGGCCACGGGCCGGCGCCCGTGGTCGCCGCGGTCAGCGAGCAGATGAGCAAGGGCGCCACCTTCATGCTGCCCACCGAGGACGCCCGGTGGGTCGGCGAGGAGATGGCCCGCCGGTTCGGGATGCCGTACTGGCAGTTCTGCCTCACGGCATCCGACGCGAACCGGTTCGTCCTGCGACTCGCGCGACACATCACGGGGCGTTCGAAAGTCGTCGTCCACAACTGGTGCTACCACGGCTCGGTCGACGAGACCGTCGCAACGCTCGACGAGTCGGGGGCGGTTGTGCCCCGAGAGGGCAGCGTCGGCCCGTCGCTCGACGTGCGCCAGTCGACCCGTGTGGTCGAGATCAACGACATCCCTGCACTGGAGAAGGCGCTCGCTGACGAGCAGGTTGCGTGCGTGCTCGTCGAGCCCGCGCTGACCAACATCGGGATCGTGCTGCCCGATCCCGACTACCACGCCGAACTGCGGCGGATCACCAAGCAGACCGGCACGTTGTTGGTGATCGACGAGACCCACACGATCTGTGCCGGACCGGGCGGCTACACCGCGCGGCACGCCCTCGAGCCCGACCTGCTCACCATCGGCAAGACGATCGGCGGGGGAGTGCCGGTCGCGGCGTACGGCGTGAGTGAGGCGGTCGCCGCCAAGATCGTCGAGCAGACCTTCTGGCAGGAGGCCGACGTCGGGGGGATCGGCGGAACGCTGGCCGGAAACGCGCTCTCGCTCGCGGCGACCCGCGCGACCCTGTCTGAGGTCCTGACCGGCGACGCGTTCGAACGGATGGAGGCACTCGCGGTCCGGCTCTGTGACGGCATCGAGTCGGTGATCGAGGCGCGTCAGGCGCCGTGGCACGTGACCCGGCTCGGCTGCCGTGCCGAGTACCTGTTCAGTCCGGCGATGCCGCGTAACGGTGCCGAGGCCGCCGCAGCCGGCGACGCCGATCTCGACGGCCTGATCCACCTCGCGATGCTGAACCGCGGCGTGGTGCTGACGCCATTCCACAACATGGCGTTGATGTCGCCGGCGACGACCGCGGAGCAGATCGACCGGCACACCGAGGCCTTTGCCGAGATCGTGGGCGACCTGCTCGGCTAGCTCCGCCGGCTGCGTCGACGGGCGTATTGCAGGTTGTTGACAATCCTCACAGCCGACAATACGGTGGCGCGAGCCGAGCCGGAAGGCCGGCCCATCGCCGACCGCGCCCCGCGAAGGAGCCTCCGTGCCGAACGCCGGTGACCGCACCATCCGCACCGTGGCGGCCCGGGAGGTGCTCGACTGCCGCGGGCTGCCCACCGTGCAGGTCGACGTGGTTCTCGCCGACGGCTCGCTCGGTCGGGCGGACGTGCCGTCCGGGCGCTCGACCGGGGCCTACGAGGCCCGCGAGCTACGCGACGGCGGCAGCCGCTACGGCGGGTACGGCGTGCGGCAGGCGGTCGCCAACGTGGTTGACGTCCTTGGACCGGGGGTGGCCGGCTGGGCGGCGGACTCCCAGCGCGCGCTGGACCGTCGGCTGGTCGAGCTCGACGGCACGCCCGACAAGTCCGCCCTCGGCGCGAACGCGTTGCTCGGGGTCTCCCTCGCAGCGGCCCGGGCGTCCGCGGCGTCAGCCGGGTTGCCGCTCTACCGCTACCTGAACGCGGACGGCCACCTGCTCCCCGTCCCGCTGGTCAACCTCATCAACGGCGGCCGGCACGCGGCCGGCCAGCTGCAGTTCCAGGAGTTCATCGTCGTACCGATCGGCGCCCCGACGTTCGGCGCCGCTCTCGCCGAGAGCTCCGAGGTCAACCTTGCGCTCGCCGACGTGCTCGAGGCGAAGTACGGCCGCAGCGCGCTGGCCCTCGGTGACGAAGGCGGCTACGTCCCGCAGATCTCCGATCCGCGGGAGGCGTTGGAGCTGCTTCACGCCGGGGTCGACAAGGCCGGCCACACCGGCCGGTTCGCCTACGGGCTGGACTGCGCGGCCACCCATTTCTACGACGCCGACGACAACGTCTACCGGTTGGCGGGCAAGGCGATGCCCGCGGCCGAGCTGCTCGCGCTCTATCTCGAGCTGATCCAGGACTTCGGCATCGTGACCATCGAAGACCCGTTCGCCGAGGACGACTTCGAGAGCTTCGCCGCCTTGACCGCGCAGGGCGGGATCCAGATCGTGGGCGACGACCTGTTCGTCACCAACTCCGCCCGGCTGCTGCGCGGGATTGCCGAGGGCGCCGCGAATGCGCTGCTGTGGAAGGTCAACCAGATCGGGACCTTGTCCGAGGCGATGGACGCCGCCGCGATCGCGACCGGCCACGGGTACGCCGTCTGCGTGTCCGAGCGCTCCGGCGAGACCGAGGACCCGATCATTGCGGACCTCGTCGTTGCATTGAACGCCGGCCAGATCAAGACCGGTGCACCGGTGCGCGGCGAGCGGACGTCGAAGTACAACCGGCTGCTCCAGATCGAGGAGGAGCTCGGCGTCGCCGCGCGCTACCCCGGACCGCAGTTCCCGTCGACCAGCGTGAGCCGCGGCGCGTGACGGTCGAAGCCGCGCAGGCTCAGCCGAACGCGGTTGCGGCGCGCCCGGCTGACCTCGCGCCGGTGGCGAACGCCGCGACCCTGCTCGACCACGGCCTCGCCGGGTTGCGCGGCGTCGTCCTCGATGTCCTGGCGACCGGCTTACGAGCGGCGGATCCTGTTGCGGCAGTGGACGAGGCCGTCACGGTCAGTGGATCGAGCCTTCGCGTCGGTGGGCGGTCGTTCGATCTCGACGACTACGGCGCGGTCGTCGTGCTCGGAGCCGGCAAGGCGAGCCTCTCGATCGCGGCCGGCCTCGAACGCAAGCTCGGCGACCGGATCGACCGGGGGCTGGTCGTCCGCCGGCGTGGGCAGCCCGGTGGGCTCGACCGGATCGAGGTGCTCGACGCGGACCATCCGGTGCCGAGCGAAGCCAGCCTGGTCGCGGGACGCCGGCTGGTGGACGCTGCCGGGCAGTGCCGGCCGGGTGACCTGCTCATCACGGCGTTCACCGGTGGCTCGTCCGCGCTCGCCTGCGTGCCGCCCGATGGCGTCGACTTCGTCGCGAAGCAGGCGCTGCACGCGATGCTCCTGGACAGCGGCGCGTCGATCGCCGAGGTCAACACCGTGCGCAAGCACGTGTCGCAGATCAAAGGCGGCCGGCTGGCGGCGCTCGCGAACGGCGCGACGATCGTGAACCTCACGCTGTCGGACGTCGTCGGTGATGCGGTCGACCTGCTGTGCGACGTGGTCGTTCCCGACAGCACGGACTGCGATGGCGCGGTCGCCGTACTGCGTCGTTACGGCCTGTGGGAAGCGGTCGACCCGGCGATCCGCGCGCACCTGAGTACGCCGGAGGCCGAATCGCCCTCGCTCGCCGGGCTGGACATCACGACCACGGTGCTGGTGACCGGGGCGACGGTCGTCGATCGGATGGCCGAGCGGGTGCGTGCGCTCGGCTGCACTCCGGCAATCCTGGGCACGTCCCTCGCCGGCGACGGGGGGGCCCTTGGAGCGTTGCTCGGGTCCCTTGCCTCGGAGTCCTCCGTGCACGGTCGCCCGTTCGCCGCAGGGACGGTGCTGGTCGCTGCCGGTGGCGAGGCAACCGTGTCAATCCAACGGCGCGAAGGTGTCACGATCGGCGCCGGCGGTCCCAATCAGGAGGTGGCGGTGGCGTTCGCGCGCGCGGTCGCGGGGGGCGCGCGTGCCGCTGCCGGGTTCGTCGACAGCGATGGTTCCGACGGTGGCACCGAGGCGGCCGGTGGGTGTGTCGACAGCAGCACGCTGCCGTCGGCACGGGCAATGGGCGTCGATCTCGACAGTGCCTTGATCCGTCACGACTGCCAGTCCACCCTCGAGCGGCTGGGCGACCTCGTCGTCACGGGGCCGACCGGGACCAACATCTCCGACCTGCTCGTGGTGGCGATCGAGACGTCGACCGCCGAGCCGGGGACCGGACCGTCATGACCGAGCGGGCAGACGTCGTCATCGTGGGTGGCGGGCACAACGGCCTTGTCGCGGCGTACTACCTGGCGCGGTCAGGGCTGCGGCCACTCGTGCTGGAGCGGCGGCCGTTCGTCGGCGGCGCGTGCGTCACGGAAGAGTTCGCCCCCGGGTACCGGGCCAGCACGGGTGCCTACGTGCTTGCGATGCTGCGACCGGAGGTGTGGCGCGACCTCGGGTTGCGCCGGCGCGGCATCACGGTGAGCCCGGCCGGACCGACCCTCAACCTGTTGCCCGACGGCACCTCGTTGCTCATCGGCGACGACCCGGGCGAAACCACCGCTGCCATCGCCCATCACTCGGCGCACGATGCGGACGCGGTCGGGCGCTTCGAGTCCGAGCTCGGTGCGCTCTCCCAGGTGCTCCTGCCCACGATGGACCTTCCGGCGCCGGACCCGTCGCTGAGTCATCTGCGCGACTGGTCTACCGCCGCCCGGCTCGGCCGCTTGGGTGCACGGCAGCGAAAGCTGCTTGCAAAGACCCTGCGCTTGCTGGTGGCGTCCGCAGGCGACTACCTGGACGAGTGGTTCGACAGCGCCATCGTCAAGGCCGCAATGGGCTGGCATGCGATCAACGACAGCCTGGCCGGGCCGTACAGCTCCGGCACCGGCATCGTGCTGCTCCACGACCACGCATCCGGTGACCCCGATGGCGGGATCCGGCAGTGGGGTTTCGTCGACGGTGGGATGGGGCGGGTCACCGCCGCCATGGCCGACGCCGCCGTCGAGGCCGGCGCCTCGATCCGCACCGGTACGACGGTCATGTCGGTCACTGTCGCAGGCGACCGCGTGACCGGCGTCGTGCTCGACGACGGCGAGGAGATCACCGCCCCGATCGTGTTGTCCAACGCTGATCCGCGGCACACCTTCCTGACCCTCTGCGACAAGGTCGCCCTGCCGGACGAGTTCGTCAGTGCGATCCAGAACTTCCGTTGCGAGGGCACGAGCATCAAGATCAACCTCGCTCTGGCCGAGCTGCCGCGGGTACGGGACGACCGCTCGTCCGACGTTCAGCCCTACCACCGTGGGATCCTCGAGATCGGCCCGCCGCTTGACGTCCTCGACGTCCAGCAGGCCGATGCGCGACGGGGGATCGCCGCGACCGGCTCTCACGTCGAGATCTGCTTCCCCACGGTCCACGACCCGACGCTGGCCCCGGAACGTCGGCACATCGCCACCATCGACGTGAACTCCCAGCCCTATCGGCGCGCCGACGGCAGCTGGGACTCGATCAAGGATGCGGTCGCCGACCGCGTGGTCGAGGAGCTGGGTCAGCTCCTCCCGAACCTGCCCGGTGCCGTTCTCGAGCGGCAGGTGCTCTCACCGCTGGATCTGGAACGCGTACTCGGTCTCACCGGCGGTCATGCGCTGCACGGCGACATGACGCTCGACCAGCTGTTCGTCTTCCGGCCCGCCCTGCACTACTCCGACTACCGGACTCCGGTCGCCGGTCTCTACCTCTGCGGTGCCGGCACCCACCCCGGTGGTGGCGTCACCGGTGCGAACGGACGCAACTGCGCCGCGGCCGTCCTCTCCGACCGGCGCCGCCGCCGCGGGAGGTCGCGGTCGTGACGCCGTTCGAGTTCCAAGGTCGGCCCGTGCCCGACATCATCACGCCGATGCCGGGGCCGGCCAGCCGCGCACTTCGGGCTCGGGAGCGCTCCGTGCTCTACCGCGGCACGGGCGAGCACCTCGCGCCGATCGTCATGACGCGCAAGTCGGGGTTCGTCATCGAGGACGTCGACGGCAACCTGCTGCTGGACATGGCGAGCGCTTCCGCATCGGTGCCACTCGGCGCCGCTCCACCGCGATTAGTCGAGGCGGCGAGCCGTGCGATCGCGCGATTCGGCAATGAGGACAGCCACGTCTTCACCACCGAGTACGTCGCGCCGTTGGCCGAACGGCTGATCGAGCTGTCGCCGCCGCGCTGCACGCGGGTGGACTTCGCGCTCAACGGCACCGAGGCGGTCGAGACCGCCGTCCGAGTGATGCGCCGCGCCACCGGCCGGCCCGTGATCATCGGGTTCCTCGGCGGCTACCACGGCGAGACGTCCGTGACCGCCACCCTCGGCGCCGAAGCAGCCGAGATCGGTCGCGGCGCGCGTGGCTTGGTTCCCGGCTTCCTGCACGTGCCGTACCCGAACTCGTACCGATCGCCGTTCGGCGAGCCGCGCACCGGCGGCACCGGCGACGCAACCGTCGACTACCTCAACGACTTCCTGCTGTTCCATGCGGTCGATCCCGGCGACGTGGCCGGTCTGGTCATCGAGCCGGTGCTGGGGTCGGGCGGCGTCGTGCTGCCACCACCGAGCTTCTTTCCCGCACTCGCCCGGCTGTGCGACGAGCACGACTGGCTGTTGTGCGCGGACGAGGTCAAGACCGGATGTGGCCGCACCGGCACCTTCCTCGCGGTCGAGCGGCTCGGTGTCGATCCGGACCTGATCTGCATGGGAAAGGCGCTCGGCGGCGGCGTCATGCCGATCGGCGCGGTGCTCGGCTCGGAGCGCGCGCTCGGGGCGTTCGACGACCTGTCGACGGGCAGCACGTGGGCATGGCTGCCGGCCAGTTGTGCAGCGGCGCTGGCGATGCTCGAGGAGATCACCGCACCCGGAGTCCTCGACCACGTGCGCGCGATCGAGGAACGATCGCGACAGGTGTTCGGCGGGCTTCGCGACAGCTTTGATGCCATCGGGGACGTTCGCAGCGTCGGCGCGCTGACCGCCATCGAGTTCGTCAGGGATCACGCGAGCAAGCAGCGGGCGGCGGACCTTCAGGATGCGGTGGCACACGAGATGTTCAGCCGCGGGCTGGTTGCGGACTCCAGCACGACGTCACTGAACATCCAGCCCTCGCTGATCACCCCACTCGACGTCCTCGACCAGGCGGCCGGGATCGTCGCCGATTCGATCCGGGCGGCCGAGTCGAGAGCCGAGGACGGTACCTAGGAAGGGAGGCGGCCCGTGAACTGGACCGAGTACGTCATCAAACGGGTGGCGTTCACGATCGTGACGATCTTCGTCGCGATCTCGCTGAACTTCCTGCTCTTCCGGGTCCTTCCGGGTACAGCGGTAACCAACCTGGCCCGGATCCCCGACGCCTCGATCCAGCTCAAGCGACATCTGCGCGCGGAGTTCGGTCTGAACCAGTCATTGGGCCGGCAGTACTGGGACTACCTGAAGCAGCTCGCGCACGGCAACCTCGGCAACTCCTTCGCGAACCAGCAACCGGTCTCCAAGAATCTCCGGCTTGCGCTGGAGAACACCATCCCCGTCGTCACCATCGCGACGATCCTTTCGTTGATCGTCGGCATCGCCACCGGGGTCTACTCGGCCTGGCGGCGCGGGTCGATCGGGGACCAGATCAGCACCAACGCGGCGATCGTGCTCTACGCGCTGCCGACCCAGTGGATCGCACTGGTCCTGCTGATCGCGTTCTCGAAGTACCTGCCGACGGCGGGTGCGTCGAACCCGTTCGCCGTCACTCCGCCACCGTTCTGGCAACACCTCGACGACATCGCCGCGCACATGGTGCTGCCGGCGCTGACCCTGGTCCTGACGTTGTACGGCGGCAACACCCTGATCGTTCGGTCGGCGCTGCTCGAAACCTTGGGTGAGGACTACATGCTCACCGCGCGCGCGAAGGGAATCGGGCGTGGCCGGATGATGTGGTCGCACGCGCTGCGTAACGCGATGTTGCCGATCGTCACCCTGGTCACGCTGTCGCTGGGCTCGATCGTTGCCGGAGCGATCCTGATGGAAGTGGTCTTCTCGTGGCCGGGCATCGGCTCCGCGCTGTACCAGGCCGTGGTGCAGCGCGACTACCCGATGTTGCAGGGTGGCTTCCTGCTGTTCACCGTGTCGGTGGTCTTGTTCAACCTGCTCGCCGACCTGCTCTACTTCAAGCTCGACCCGAGGATCTCCCAGTGACCGACGTCGCGGTTGCACCGACCGAGACGGTGCCGGTGCAGGGTTCTGGACCGAAGCGTGCTCTGAAGAGCTTCACGTCGTTGCTGAGGCAGCGTCCGTCGGCCGCGGTCGGGCTCGGAATCCTGCTGTTCTTCATCGTGCTGTCGGTCATCGCACCGTGGATCGCGCCGCACTCGACCCAGAACCCGAGCGGCCCGGTCTATGCCGGTCCGTCGGCGAAGCACTGGTTCGGGACGGACGACGGCGGCGTCGACGTCCTCAGCCTGGTGCTGGTCGGTGGCCGGGTCTCGCTGATCGTGGGTGCGGCGGCGACCGCGGTGGCGATGGGTGTCGGTGGCGTGATCGGCGTACTGTCCGGCTACTTCGGTGGCTGGATCGACATGCTGCTGATGCGCATCACCGACTACTTCCTCGTCGTGCCCGACCTCGTTCTGATGATCGTCGTCGCGACGTTGTGGGGACCGAGCCTCTCGCACGTGATCCTGGTTATCGGCCTGCTGCTCTGGACTTCGACCGCCCGCATCGTCCGGGCCGAGGTCAAGAGCGTGCGCGAGCGGGTGTACGTCCGGCGCGCGCGGACGATCGGCGCGGGCCACACCACGACGATCTTCCGCCATGTGCTGCCGCAGGTCGCACCGCTGCTGATCGCGAACACGGTGTTGAGCGTCGCGATCGCGATCTTCGACGAGACCTCGCTGGACTTCCTCGGGCTCGGCGACCCGAACGGCACGAGCTGGGGGATCATCCTCGAGCACGCGAACGAACGCACCGCGGTCAGCTACGGCGCATGGTGGACCGTCGTGCCGCCGGGCATCTGCATCGCCGCCGTCATCGTCGGCTGCTACCTGCTCGGCCAGGCGCTCGAGGACGCACTGAACCCACGGCTGCGGATCTCGCACTTCGCCTTCCGTAGTTGGCGGTTGCGACCGCTGGTCGGCCTCGGGAAGGACGCCACATGAGCGCCCCGACCGGAGGCGACCACCTGCTCGAGGTCGAGGGCCTCGAGGTCTTCTTCGACCTGCCGAACGGCGAGCTGCACGCGGTCCAGGGCGTCGACCTCGCTCTCGATGCGGGTGAGCGGCTGGCGATCGTCGGGGAGTCGGGGTCCGGCAAGACGACCACGATTCTTGCGCTGATGGGGCTGCTCCCGCCGAGCGCGTCGCTTCGTGGCACGGTCCGGTTGGGCGGCCGGGACCTGCTCTCTCGCGGTGAACGCGGGACGGACGAATGGCGCTGGCGCGACATCGCGACCGTCTTCCAGGGCGCGATGAATGCGCTGAACCCGGTCCGCACCGTTGGCTGGCAGATCTGCGAGCCGATGCGCGTGCACGACACGGACACCGGCACCGCAGCGCGCGAGCGCACGCGTGAGCTGCTCTCGCTGGTCGGTCTCCCGGCCGCGATCGAGCACTCCTACCCGCATCAGCTCTCCGGCGGGATGCGCCAGCGCGCGGCGATCGCGATGGCGCTCGCCTGTGAGCCGAAGGTGCTGCTCGCCGACGAGCCGACCACCGCGCTTGACGTCGTCGTACAGGCGAGCATCCTCGACCTGCTGCGTCGGCTGAGCGACGAGCTGGACCTCGCTCTGATCCTCGTCACCCACGACCTGGCCGCTGCCGCCTCGACCTGCGGGCGGCTGGCGGTGATGTACGCCGGGCGCATCGTCGAGTCCGGGCCGGTGAGCTCGATCGCCGAGCGCCAGGAGCACCCCTACACGCGACAGCTGTTCACCGCGATCCCGGATCTCTACGACCGCCGGTCGGTGCGAGCGATCCCGGGTGCACCGCCGCGGCTGGACCACGAGGTCCTCGGTTGCGCGTTCGCTCCGCGTTGCGACGTGCGCTTCGGCCGATGCGACCACGAGCGCCCAGTCCTGCTCCGGGTCGGCGCGAGCTGGGAAGCGGCCTGTCACCTGGCCGGTCCCGGAGCGCCTGCGGCGGCAGGTTTGCCCGGCTCCGCGGACGACGCTGCGGCCCGCGCGGAGGTCCCCGTCCAGCCGGTGTCCTCCGGGGATCCCGCGCTCGAGCTCGACGGCATCGCGGTTCGGTTCCCGCGCCGGCGAAGTCTCGGCAAGCTGCTCCGCGGCCGGCCGAGAGAGATCGTGCGTGCCGTCGACGGGGTGTCGCTCGGGCTCGTGCCGGGAGAGATGGTCGCTCTGGTCGGTGAGTCGGGATCGGGCAAGACGACCACCGCACACGCGATCGTCGGCAACGTCAGCACCAGTGCGGGCACGGTGGTGGTGTCCGGCCACGAGCTGTCGCGGATGGATCGCAAGGCCCGCCGGCGGCTCCGGCACTCCGTGCAGCTGGTCTACCAGGACCCCTACGAGTCCCTCGACCCGCGGATGCGGGTGCGCGCGATCCTCGACGAGCCGTTGCGCGTGAACCGCATCGGAAGCGGTCGCAAGGAGCGGCAGCGTCTCGCCGCCGAAGCACTGTCGAAGGTGGGGATGGATCCCCCGGAGCTGTTCCTCGGCCGGTTCCCGCACGAGCTGTCCGGCGGTCAGCGCCAGCGGGTCGCGATCGCTGCCGCGCTCGTCATGAACCCGGCGATCCTGGTCGCAGACGAGCCCGTGTCGATGCTGGATGTCTCGGTGCGCGCCGAGGTGCTCGAGGTGCTCGACACGTTGCGGCGTACCCAGTCGGTGTCGATCGTGATGATCACGCACGACCTGTCGACGGCCGCCCACTACGCGGACCGGATCGCCGTGATGTACCTCGGCCGGATCGTCGAGCAAGGCCGGGCCGCCGACGTGGTGGCCGCCCCGCGGCACCCCTATACCCGTGCGCTCGTCGACGCGGTGCCGGTCGTTCGCGGCGGCGACCGCCGGCCGACGGTGATCTCGGGCGAGATCCCCGACGCCGCCGCGATCCCACCCGGGTGCCGCTTCGCGCCGCGTTGCCCGCTCGCAGTGCCCGAATGCCGGGACGTCGACCCACCGCTGCTGCCGGTCGCGGAGGGGCACTCGGCCGCATGCGTCCTGTTGCAGGTCGCCGGGACGGTGGCGACGTGAGGGCGCGGCGGACCGCTTTCGCGGTGCTGGCGGCGGCGATGCTGCTCGCCGGCTGCGACCGCGGAGTCTCACTGAACGACCCCGGCATCCCTGGTCCGGGAGGCTTCCTGCGGATCGGCACCATCTCGATCATCAACTCGATGAACCCCTGGATCACCGACGACCAGCTCGCACTTGACACGCAGAGCGACATGTATCCGCGGATCATCCAGTACAACCTCAAGACCCTCGACTTCGAGCCTGCGTTCGCGACGAAGTGGGTGTTGTCGAACCATGGCCGGACCTGGACCTTCACCACGCGGCCCGACGCCGAATGGTCCGACGGCAAGCCGCTGACCGCGCAGGATGCGGCGTGGACGATCTCGACGATGGTGCGCCTGCACAAGGGCGCAGCGGCGTTGTGGGCGAGTGCGGTCGCGGGGGTTCTCACCGCGGTCGCGCCGAACCCGACCACACTCGTCGTCACCTACAAGAAGCCCGAAGGTGACGCGCTCGCGAACCTCGAGCAGATTCCTGTGCTGCCCGAGCATGTCTGGGCGAAGTACGCCGTGGGCAACGGCAAGGCGTTGCACAGCATCCCGAACACGCCGACCTCCGGTCATCCGATCGTCTCGGGTGGACCGTTCATCTTCGTGAAGTACACCTACAACGAAGCGATCGTCTTCGCCCGTAACCCGCACTACTACGGGCCGCCGGCCCACATCGCGGGCTTCGGGGTCGAGCTGTTCTCCAACGACGATGCGCTGGTCGCGGCGATGCGCGCGGGCGAAGTCGATGCCGCGACGGGCGACCCCAACCTTCCGCCGACCGATGTCCGGCCGCTCAAGAAGAACGGCTTCCGGATCATCGCCCTGCCCGCAGTCGCGTTCAACGACCTGATCATCAACACCAACCCGAAGCTCACCAATCACCGAGAGCTGCTGAACCCCAACGTCCGCAAGGCTTTCGAGTACGCCACTGATCGCAACACGATCGATCGCGTCGCCTACCTCGGGTACGCGCAGGCCGCGCAGTCGATCGTTCCGCCGGCATCAGGGAAGTGGTACGACCCGGCGGTCAAGCCGCTGCCCTACGACATCGCGAAGGCCAACCAGCTGCTCGACGCCGCCGGCTACAAGATGGGTCCGGGCGGGGTCAGGGTCGCCGACGGGCATCAGATGTCGTACACCGTGTATCTATCCACCGACAACGGTGGTGAGGGGATCCGGACCGGCCAGATCATGACCAACGACTTCAAGAAGATCGGGGTCAAGCTCAGCTTCCAGTACACCGACGACGACGCGCTCAACGACGACCTGACCGCGGATCACTACCGGAAGTTCAACCTGGCGATGTGGGGCTGGGACACGTTCATCGACCCGACGTACATCCTCGACGCGATGACCTGTTCGCAGTGGTACGACAACAGTGACTCGGGCTACTGCAACCCGACGTACGACAAGCTGTACAAGGAGCAGGGCGCCACGACCAACGTCGCCAAGCGGCGCAAGATCGTCTACCGGATGCAGGAGATCGTCGCGAACGCCCGGCCCTACATCGTGCTGCAGGACCTCGACGTGCTCGAGGCGTGGAACCCGCGCTGGCAGGACATCATCCAGTCGCCGGACGGGTGGTTCAACCAGTTCTCCTGCGACGGGCAGACCTCGATCCGGCTGGCGCCGGGCGCGACCTGATGCTTCGCGGTCCCCGCTACGACGACTGGAACATCCGGCGGGCGTACCAGTCCTTGTCGTTGCGCACGCCCGGCAACGCGAAGAAGTAGCCGCCGCCCACCGGGCTGACGTAGTCGACCATCGGCTCGCCGACCAGCCGGAGCTGGGTGGCCTCGAACTGCCGCCTCACGTTCTGCTGGAAGCAGTTGAAGACCAGGCCCATGTCGAGGTTGCCGTTGAGGTCGATCCCACGGTCGTAGTTGTAGCCCCGGCGGTAGATCCGGCTCGGCTCGGTGCGCAGGGTGCGCGGGTTGGCCAGCCGGATGTGGGCGTCGAGTGGGATCACCTTGCCGTCCGGATCCGCCCTGAAGTCGGGGATGTCGCTCTCCTTGGTCCCGTCCAGCGGAGCACCGCTCGTACGGAACCGCCCGATCATCGTCTCCTGCTCGTGTAACGAGACCCGGTCCCAGAACTCGATGAACATCTTGATGACCCGGCAGACGTGGTAGCTGCCGCCGATCGCCCACGTGGGCTCGCCGTGGCCGGGCTCGACCCACAGCAGCTGGCGCGCGACAGAAGAGTCGTCGACCCGCGGGTTGGCGATGCCGTCCTTGAAGCCGAGGTGGTTGCGCGGCACGCCCGAGGGCCGCGAAGGGGAGATGAACCCGTCGATCCGCCAACGCGCCGCCATCGCGCCGCGGGTGTGCTTGGCGATGTCGCGAAGGGCGTGGATCGCGGTGTCGGCGCTGCCCGCACAGATCTGTAGCAGCAGGTCACCGCCGGTCTGCGCCGGGTCCAGGTTGTCGTTGGGGAACGACCGCATCGGCGTGAGGTGGCGCGGTTTCGCGGCGGCAAGCCGGTAGCGGTCGTCGAACAACGTCGAGCCGACACCGACGGTGACGGTGAGGCCGTCCGGCGGGACGATCGGGCCGAGCGTGCCGCTGTCCGCCGGCGGTGCGCCGGCACCGAGGTTGTGTGGAGTGCCGCCGGCCGTGAGGAACCGGGCCCGGTTGGTCAGCTCCCGGAACAGCTCGCGCAGCTCCTTGCGGTCTCCGGCGGTGACGTCGAAGGAGGCGAAGCACGCAGCTGGCTGGGGAGTCGTGATGATGCCCGCCTGGTGCAGGCCGTGGAACGGTACGGCGGGCAGGTGCGCCGCCGGGTCCCGAACGGTGGGGACCTCTGGCGCCTCGTCGCGCTCACCTTCCCGGCGGCCGCTCGTCGCGGCCTTCGCGGCGGCCGGATCCAGCGCTCCGAGCACGGCAGCTGCCGCCACCGCGCCGAGGCCGCTGCGGCCGAGGAACTGACGGCGGTCGATCGTCATGACTTGCCGATCGTGAGCAGGTCAGGAATGGGCGCCAGGACGTTCAATGCGTGACCGGTTGCGGAGTCGACCGCCTCGCGTTGGCGCCGCGGCAGGTCAGTGACGGCGACCCAGCTGCCGTCGGACTTGGTTGCGTCGAGCGTCCGGTCCAGGCGGGACAGCGCGGCCCGGGCGTGTGTGTCCAGGTGCGGGGCTCGGGGCTTGAGCAGCGAGCCGAGCAGCGTGAGGAACTCGCGCGTTCCGGCCACGTCGGCGTGCACCGACGCGAGACTCGTGCCGCTGCCGTAGTCGTCCTCGCCGCTGAGCGAGTCGCGCAATGCGTCCTCGAGGATCTCGTGGCAGCGCAAGGGAAGCCCGCTCACGCCGGCCAGGTCGTAGGGCAGCCACTTGGCGATCGGCCGTCCCGTCAGCCGGCCGACGTCCTTGACGAGCACCTGGCTGTCCGCCGCCGCGGCGCTCACGTCCTGGTCGGTCCAGAGGTCCCACTCGATCCGGTGAAAGCCGGTGAACTGCGGGCTGGAGGTGCCGCCGTTCAAGCCCGCGGTCGTGCCGTCGATCTTGCGGCCGAGCGCCCCAAATGCGCTGTAGGCGCCGTCGTCCTGACCGATCCGCAACCAGGTCTGGTGAGCGACCAGCCACTCGCTCTCGGCCGCGTCTACGTCGTCGCTGCCGAGGTCGGCCATCAGTGTCGACGTCTGCGTGGTGAGCAGGCCGAGCTCGCGCACGACGTACGCCCGGTAGGCCTTCATCGCGGGCACCAGCTCGTCGCGGGAGAGTGGCACGATCGGCTTGCCGTGGCCGCCGTACACGTGCTCGAGCGGGACGGTCTCGACGTCGGAGACGCGCGACGGCCGGCCGGCGAGGTAGCAGCCCCACTGCAGGTGCTCGCCCCGACTCAGGCGGACCGCGATCCGGCGGGTCGAGTGCGGCTTGATCCGCTTTGCCGCGGCCACGATCCGGTCAGTCTGCGGGTGGAACAGGTACATCGTCAGCGACTCGGCGGACCGGTTCGCGATCCGGAAGTGCCGGCGACCGGAGTTCGGTGCCCACCACCTCGGTGCGCACGTTGTCGTGCTCACCTTGATCAGCTCGCCGCTCGGGTGCCTCGCAGCGGCGCTGGCCGGGCCGGATGCGGAGACGGCAGTGGTGACGGCGAACGCCGCCGTCACCACTGCCGCTCTTGCCTGCCGCACGCTTGCCTGCCTTGCTTCCGCCGTCCGGAACCGGACGGCGGGTGGATTGTCAGCGTTTCGTGTAGACGTCCGCGCCGAACGATACGACCTTCGTCTGCCGGGCATCGCCGAGGTGGGACAGCCCGAAGATGTCCTCGATCGTCCGCAGCAGCGAGAAGTGGTTGTACGGCTTGCTGCTGACCGTGCCGGGCTTGATGTAGCGCGACAGGACGACCGCACCGACCCGGCCACCACCCGGACCGTAGAGCCCCGGCTCGTTCATGTTGGGGTGCGACGGGTCGGAGTAGCCGAGGCTGTCGTGCTCGCCGCAGCACGCCGTGGCGTCCTCGTCGGAGCCGGACTCGTCGAAGTTGATGACGATCATGCCGTTCTTCTTGTATGCCGGTGACGCCATGATGGTCGGGATCCACTTCTTCAGGAAGTCGTTGACCCGCGGCAGTCCGCCCTTGCGACCGTCCTGGCACTTCGGGGTGTCGTGCCCGTCGGCGCAGGTGTTCGGGGTGATGAACGAGTAGTTCGGCGTGGTCGAGATCTTCTTCAGGTCGCTCGTAAGCGGACTCATCGTGAGAACGTGGCTGTCGCAGTACGCCGGGTCGCCCGTGATCGACTTGAAGTACATGAACGGGTCGTGCCGGGTCGCGTAGCTGTCGTTCTTCGGTGACGTCGAGTCGGTGAGGTCGACCCCACCGAGCTTCGGGTGCCCGCAGGCCGGGCCGTTCGCCGTCTTCACCGTCTTGTCACGGCTCGGGATCTTGCCCATGTCCTCTTCGTAGGCCTTCCAGGTCAGGCCCTTCGCGGTCAGCTGGTTGACCACGGTCTTGACGTACTTCGGGTAGACGCAGCCCTCGCCCGACAGCTGGTGCAGCTTCGGCGTCCACTTGTCGTAGTTCTCTCCGCCGAACTGGATGAACGGCTCGTAGAGGCCGCAGTCCTGGCCGAGCTCGTAGTTCGAGTTCTGCCCGGAGATCATCGCCGTGTAGTTGTCCAGGCTGTCGTGCCCGATCCCGTAGTAGTGGGTGAGCAGCGCACCCTTCGCCGTCAAGGTCTTGGTGAGATACGGCGCCTGGGCTTCGCCTGCCTTTCCGAACGTGTATCCGAAGGATTCATTTTCGAGCACGATGATCCACACGTGCTTGATCGGCGGCTGCTTGAACGCCGCGGCCGGATGGGCCGCTGCCGGCCGGGATCCGGCACCGGTCGCAGTGGCGTTCGGGATCGCGATCGCGAGCCCCACCACGAGTGCGAGGCCGGCGGTCGCGACCGTCGCGAGTCGGGATCTGGACAGCATGTTGGGCACAGCAGGCTCCTCTGCTCGGGCTGATCGAGGGCGCTCGTCGGCGGGAAACTAACAGATTGCAGACAACAAGACAACAGGACAGTCCGACGATGCGGCCGGGATGCCCGCTTCAGCACACAACCGAAGCTCGGGGATAGCGCACAACGCTTCAGCGGCGCCGAAAGCGGTACGAACCGCGGGCGGTTGTGTGCTGAAACGGGCGGGGCTCAGGCGCCGGTGCAGATGGCGAGGTCCGCGGCGAACGCGGGGTAGCTGGTCGCGACCGCCTCGAAGCCGGTGATGGTCGAGCGCCCGGTGGCAGCGGTCGCCGCGATCGCCGCCGCCATCGCGATCCGGTGGTCGCCGTGACTGTCGACCGTGGCGGCCCGAAGCGGCGCACCGCCGGTGATGGTGAGCCGGTCGCCCTCGGCGACGGCCGGTACGCCGAAGCCGGTCAGCAGCTGCGTGATCGTCGCCAACCGGTCGGACTCCTTGACGCGGAGCTCCCCGGCACCGCGGATCACCGTCGTACCGCTCGCGAGGGCGGCTGCCACGGCGAGCGCGGGGATTTCGTCGACCAGGCCGGGCACCTCATCGGGTGCAACCTCGGTCGCGACCAGCGAGCGACCGCGCACCGAGATCGTGGCGGCGCTGCCGCCGGTCGCATCGATGTCGATGTCGGCCCCCATCCGCCGGAGGACGTCGAGGAAGCCGTCGCGTGCCGGGCCCAGGTAGACGTCCTCGACGGTGATCTCGCTGCCGGCGACGCCGGCCGCGCCGGCAATCCAGAACGCGGCCTGGGACGGGTCGCCGGGCACCGACTCGTCGAGCGCGTGCAGTGATGAGGGCCGCAGCCTGACGGTCGTGCCCTCGATGCTCACGTCCGCGCCGCGCGCGGCGAGCATCTCCTCGGTGTGCCGCCGGCTCACCGCCGGTTCCCTGACCACGGTTACGCCGTCGGCCGCCAGCCCGGCGATGAGGACCGCGGACTTCACCTGAGCGGACGCGACCGGGCTCGAATAGTCGATGCCGTGAAGCGAGCCGCCCGTGATGACGAGGGGCGCGAACCGTCCCGCGGCCGGCCCGCCGACGGTTGCGCCCATCAGCCGTAGGGGCTCGGCGACCCGGTCCATCGGCCGGGAGCGGATCGACGCATCGCCGTCGAGCTCGGTGCGCCCGGGGAGCCCGGCGGCGACTCCGGCGAGCAGGCGGATGCCGGTGCCGGAGTTGCCGACGTCGATCACCTGGCCGCTCGCGTGCAGCCGGCCGCCTTCGATGCATACGCCGGCATCGGTGAGCTCGACGGTGGCACCGAGCGATTCGACCGCGGCCAGCGTGTGCCGGACGTCGGCGCCATCCGACAGGCCGTTGATCGTGCTCGTTCCGGATGCGAGCGCCGAGAACAGGATCGCCCGATGCGAGATCGACTTGTCGCCGGGCATGCGCAGCCGGCCTCGAAGCGGCGTGCCGCCGGTGACCTCGAGCGTGGCCGGGTCGGGTGGGGCCGGTGCGGTGGGCTCGCTCACGGCCGTGTCGAGCGCGGTCGCGACCGCTGCACCCCGGCTACCATAGTTGTCTCATTGTAGGCAATCCGCCGTCGCGGGCCGGGGTCGGGCGCCGTGGCCGGAAGAGGGTGAGCGGTGTCGACTCCGAGTTCGGGTTCGGGTGCGGGTTCGCTCGAGCCGCTCCATCTGCAGAGCACGCCGGCGCTGATCGCCGACCGGCTGCGGGCGGAGATCCTCGACGGCACCTTTCCGGCCGATGCGCAGCTGTCCGAGATGGAGCTCGCCCGCCAGCTGCGGGTCAGTCGCGGCCCGATTCGCGAGGCGATGCAGCGGCTGATCCAGGAAGGCCTGTTGCGCGCCGAGCGCAACCGTGGCGTGTTCGTGGTCCAGCTCGACCAGGACGATGCGCGCGACGTCTACCTCGCGCGTGGGGTGATCGAGCGCGCCGCCGCCGCCATCGTGACCCAGCAGATGCCCGGCGGCGCGCTCGCGGCACTCCAGTCGATCGTCGACCGGCTGGCGGTCCCCGGGCTCGACTGGAACGCCGTCATCACCGAGGACCTTGCCTTCCACCAGACCCTGGTCGAGGCCGCGGGCAGCCCGCGGCTGACCCGGATGTTCCGCACCTTGCTGGCCGAGACCCGGCTGTGCCTGATCCGGCTGGAACCGTTCTACGAGAGCGGCTCGGACGTCGTCGCCGAGCACCAGCGCATCCTCGACGCGCTTCGCGACGGCGACGTGGCGGCCGCCGACCGGCTGATCAGCTTGCACATGGATGCCTCCGCGGCGCGGCTGTCGGTGCCGAAGGCGGAAGCCGGCGAAGCGGCACCCGCGGGCTGAGCTCGCTGGTAGCACCCGTTTGCCCGCCTTCGGAGCCGTTCGGAGTACACAGCGGCGTTCGTGCCGATCCGACCAATTTCCTATGAGTCGATGGCGGCGGGGGGTCGCAGCGGCCGGTTTGGCGGCAATCTGCATCGCCGTGCCCTCGGCCGGCGCCGCACTGCCGTTCCCGTCCCACCACGCGGCCAAGCCCAAGGGGCACGCAGCGTTGCCGCTGCATGTCGTCGGCAATCACCTCGCCAACTCCAAGGGTCAGCGGGTTCGGCTGCTCGGGTTCAACAACTCCGGTGCCGAGTACGCCTGCATCGAGGGCTGGGGGATCTTCGACGTCGACACCGCAACGAACACCTCGGTGCCGACCTCGCACGTCGTCGCGATGGCGAAGTGGAGCGGCGCGAACGCCGTACGCGTCTCGCTCAACGAGCAGTGCTGGCTCGGGATCGGCGGAGTCAAACCGCAGTACGGCGGGGCGAGCTACCAGCATGCGATCGAGGCGTACGTCAGCGAGCTCAACGCACACGGGTTCGCGGTCATCCTCGACCTGCACAACAGCGCGCCCGGCAACGAGTCGTCGCTGTTCCAGGAGCAGATGCCGGACGCGCACAGCGTGACGTTCTGGTCGCAGGTGGCCGCGGCGTTCAAGGGCAACCGGTCCGTGCTGTTCGACCTGTTCAACGAGCCCTGGCCGATGAACCAGTCCCTGTCGAGCTCGGCCTGGAAGTGCTGGCGTGACGGCGGCTGCGTCCTGCACTCGCAGAACGGGCCGTTGATGTACACCGCGGTCGGGATGAACCAGCTGATCCAGGCCGTTCGCTCGGCCGGCGCACGCAACATCGTGCTGGTCGGCGGCCTGAACTTCGCGTCGTCACTCGGCGAGTGGCTGCGCTACGAGCCGACCGACCCGGACCACGAGATGGCCGCGTCGATCCACCTGTACTCCTTCGGCGGCTGCACCTCAGTGTCCTGTTACAACGGCGCACCGGCGGCGGTTGCCAAGAAGGTGCCGCTGGTGATCGGGGAGTTCGGCGCGGACCTGACCGCCAGCTACCAGGTGATCGCCGCCAACTGCCTGCCGAAGTACTCGGGCTCCACGGGGTTCGACAAGGCGCTGATCGGCTGGGCGGACGCACACGGCGCGAGCTGGCTGGCATGGACGTGGAACCCGTGGAACAACTGCCTGGCATTGGTGAAGAACTTCGCGGGCGCGCCGACCAGCCCGTACGGCGTTCGCGTCAAGGCGGATCTTCGAGCTGACAAGCAAAGCCACCGCGCATAGGTGAGACCATCGGCGCGTGACGCTCACTGCGCTGGGTGTGGTTCGCGGGCGTGAGGCCCAGCCCGACGCGTACACCGCGCCCGGCCTGGATTTACGCGGTGCCTTCGGGATCTTCACGCGGACCTTCAGCGCACGCTTCCTCGGCCCGCTGGTCATCATCGCGCTGGCGGTTCGGATCGCCTTGGGTGGCTGGCGCTGGTGGGACCTCGGCGTCCTCGCGATCATCCTGGCCGCCCAGCCGTTCACGGAGTGGATCGTCCATGTCACCGTCCTGCACCTGAAGCCGCGCCGCCTCGGGCCGATCACGATCGACCCGCTGAGCTCGCGCCGGCACCGCCAGCATCACGCCGATCCGAAGGTGCTCGGCCTCGTGCTGGTGCCTCGACCGGTGATGATCGGGACCTGCGCGGTAGCGGTGCTGGTGTTCTGGCTGGTGACTCCGGACTTGCGGCTCGCCCTCACCGGCATCGCCGCGTCGTACGCGATGTACCTCACCTACGAGTGGGTGCACTTCCTGATCCACTCCAGCTACCGGCCGCAGCACTGGTACTACCGCTACATCTGGCGGGCGCACCGGCTGCACCACTTCCGCAACGAGAACTACTGGTTCGGCGTCACCGTGCACGTGGCGGACCACGTGCTGCGGACCTTCCCCGCCAAGGACGCCGTGCCGGTTTCCCCGACGGCGTTCACCCTCGGCGTCGACGCGACTGCCTAGCCGGCGATCCGGGTAGGTAGCGTCAAGCGGGGGTCATCGAAGGAGCCGACGTGAAGGCGTGCACGGTTAAGCCCGGCGACGTATCGAGCGCGCGGGTAGAGGAGATCGGGCCGCCGCCCGAGTCCGACGGCGAGGTGCTGGTCCAAGGCCTGTACGTCGGCATCTGCGGCACCGACGTCGAGGTCTCGGTCGAGGGGTACGGCGAGGCGCCCGCGGGACACGACCGGATCGTGCTGTTCCACGAGTCGCTCGGTCGGGTCCTCGATGCCCCGGCCGGCTCCGGGTTCGCGGCAGGGGACCTGATCGCCGGCGTGGTGCGCCGGCCGGACCCGGTGCCGTGCGAGCCGTGCGGCAGCGACCAGTGGGACTTCTGCCGCAACGGGCAGTTCACCGAGCGCGGCATCAAGGGCCACGACGGCTACGGCTCGGAGCAGTGGCGGGTGCCGGCAAAGTTCGGGATCAAGCTCGATGCGTCGCTGGACAAGCTCGGCGTGCTGCTCGAGCCCACCTCGGTCGTGGCGAAGGCCTGGGACCAGGTCGGCAAGATCGCCGGGCGCTCGGCGTGGACCCCGAAGCAGGCTCTGGTCACGGGCGCCGGTCCGATCGGCCTGCTGGCTGCCCTGATCGGCCGCCAGCGCGGGCTCGACGTCACCGTGCTCGACCGGGTCACCGACGGCCCGAAGCCCGATATGGTCCGCGAGCTCGGCGCGACGTACGTCACCTCCGTCGACGACCTGCCGCACCCGCCGGACGTCGTGATCGAGGCGACCGGGATCGGGCAGCTGGTCTTCGACGTCATCGGCAAGGCGGCGCCGGACGCGGTGGTCTGCCTGACCGGCATCTCCTCCGGTACGCGTGAGGTCGGCGTCGCCACCGACGAGGTCAACAAGTCGATGGTGCTGAGCAACGAGGTGGTCTTCGGATCGGTCAACGCCGGCCTGGTCAACTACGCGCAGGCCGCCGATGCGTTGTCGGCGGCCGACAAGGGGTGGCTGGCAAAGATCATCACGCGAACGGTGCCGATGGCGGACTGGCCGAAGGCGCTCGAGCGCCAGCCCGACGACATCAAGGTGGTCGTCGACCTCACCGCGTGATGACGGCCTAGGGTCGCCACCATGAGCCTGCAGGTGCTCGACTGGCGGCGGCAGGTGTTCGGTCTCTATCGCGACGTCCGCGCCGAGCCGGATCCGGTCGCCGCCCACGAGATGTGGTGCGAGCGCCGCCAGCAGCTGTTCCGTGCGCACCCGGCCTCGGCGAACCGTCGTGCCGTGCTGCGGCACGCGGCCTACGACCCGGCCTTGCGCTTCGACGTCGCACTGGACACCGCGGTCGCTCCGCAGCGGATCGAGGTCGCGACCGGCACGGACGGCATCGTGCCGTTCGAGCGGATCGGCCGGGTCGGGCTCGACGGCATCGGCGTACTGGACGTGTGGTGGCTGGCCTCCTACGGCGGTGGTGTGTGGCTGCCCTTGCGCGACCCGAACCCTGACACCTACGGCGGCGGACGGTACGTGCTCGACACGGTCAAGGGTGCGGACCTCGGCGGCCGGGATGGCCGGCTGGTCGTCGACCTGAACTTCGCCTACAACCCCTCCTGCGCGTACGACGAGGCGTGGGCCTGCCCGCTCGCGCCACCGGGGAACGTCCTCGAGGTCGAGGTCACCGGCGGCGAGCTGCTTCCGGGCTAGCGCCGTGCGTCAGTGCGCGGGCTTTTTGGCGTGCGACTTCGTCGAGCTGGGATTCGGGCTGGGGGAGTGGGTTGGCGTCGGCTTGCTCGACGAGCTCGGTGACGGGCTGGGCGGCGCGGGGGTCGCGACCGGCGGCGGCTTGACGTAGGGCCCGTGGACGTTGACCAGCGTCCCGTAGTCGATCAGCTTGAAGACCTCGGCGGCGGTCGGGATCGGGAGCTCGAGACAGCCGACCGACTGCGGGAAGCCGTACGACGCGCGCGGGAAGCCGTGCACCGCGGAGCCGCCCGAGAAGTAATTGACCCACGGAACGCCCGGGTCCTTGTACTTGGTGCCGTCGGGGTTCGTGCCCTGCATCGTGGTCGAGGTGAAGCGCTCGTAGACCGGGAACGTCCCGAGCGGGGTGGGCGCGGCCGCGACGCCACCGTTGACCGGACTTGTCAGCACGGTCTTGCCGTCGACCCACACCGAGAGGCGTTGCGGAAGGTAGAGGTCCGCCGTCACGTAGCTGTACTTGTCCGGGTCGAGCTTGTCGGCGAGGTCGGCCTTGATCAGCGCGCGCCAGGTATGAATGCCGACCGTGCCGTCGATCGGCAGGCCGTGCTGGTGCTGGAAGGCGATGATCGCGCCCCGGACCACGATCCCGTACTTGCCCGCCGACCAGCCCTGCTTGATGACGGACGGGGTGTTCGGGTAGCGCCACGAGAAGGTGCCCGCCGGTGGGTTGAATACGGCGTTGGCCTCGTCGGCGGCGGTGGTCAGGGTGGGAGCGGTCGTCGTGAGTGGCAGGTAGTGCAACCGCGCGAGGATCTGCTCGGCGCGCAGCAGCGAGCCGGTCGGTGTCGCTGCGCTCGCGAGGGTCTTCGTCGTACCCGACTTCTTCACGTAGCTCACCGTCACTGTCGTGTCCGGTGGGTAGGCGTGGCTCGGGGTGAAGACCGCGGTCGTGCCCTGGCGGGCCCAGCTGCCGGGCACCTTGGGCGTGAGGGTCGGAAGCGGAGTCGCCGAGGTCAGCTGCTTCGCGAACCGCACGCGGATCGAACCGGTCGCGGAGAGGTGGTGCGGCTTGACCCACACCACTTTCAGCGGCGTCGCGCTGACCGGGCTCGCGGAGCTGCTGGGGTTCGAGCCGCCGCCGGCGGCCGATGGCGAGGAGTGGCCGCCGCAACCGGCGAGCACGAGGGTGGCGGCAAGCGCGGCGGCGACGCCCGCCGCCGACCTGTTGACCCGCATCCGGTCTCCAGCCATCAACATCCCCCGCGCTTGCACTCTATGTGAGGTCTTCCGCCTTCTCGGACGGTTGACACCCTCGCTCGGTTCATTCGTTATTGAGACGTTGCGGGGATCGCTTTGGTTGACGGCCGTCGGGTTATCGGCGGGCGTGATGCGCCGGTTGCGATACGATCTTCTCGTGTCTGCGACCCGTTGCTTGCTCCTTCCCGGGCCGCGCTGACTACGCACCACGTCAGCGCGGCGGCCCTCCTGCGTGAGGGCCTTTTCTGTGCCCGGAAGCTCCGATTGACCCTCGGTTGAGAACGAGAGAGCGAGACAGCGATGAGTGAGGCCGCACCCGAGTCGGGATACGACCCGCTGGGCGTCGTGGACAAGTGGCTGCCGGTCTGGGACGACCTGCACGTCTTCGAGCCGGTCGACGACGGATCCCGCCCGCGGGCGTACGTCGTCGACATGTTCAGCTACCCGAGCGGCGACCTGCACATGGGTCATGCCGAGGCGTTCAGCATCGGCGATGCGGTCGCGCGGTTCGCCCGCGCTACCGGTCACGACGTGCTGCACCCGATCGGCTGGGACTCCTTCGGGCTGCCGGCCGAGAACGCCGCACTGGCCCGTGGGCTGGACCCCCGGGACTGGACCTACGCCAACATCGAGGTCCAGTCCGAGGGCTACCGGCGGATGGGCATGTCCTTCGACTGGCGGACCCGGCTGCACACCTCTGACCCGGAGTACTACCGCTGGACCCAGTGGCTGTTCCTGCGGTTGTACGAGCGTGGGCTGGCCTACCGGAAATCGGCACCGGTCAACTGGTGCCCGAAGGACCTGACCGTCCTGGCGAACGAGCAGGTGATCGCCGGCCGCTGCGAGCGCTGCGGCACCGAGGTCACGAAACGCAACCTGACCCAGTGGTTCTTCAAGATCACCGAGTACGCCGAGCGGTTGCTGGCCGACATGGCGGGGCTGGACGGCGTCTGGCCCGGTCCGGTGCTGACGATGCAACGCAATTGGATCGGCCGCTCGACCGGCGCCTACGTCGACTTCCGGATCGAGGGTCGCGACCAGCCGGTCCGGGTCTTCACGACCCGGCCCGACACGTTGTTCGGCGCGACCTTCTTTGTCGTCGCCGCCGACTCGGAGCTGGCGAGTGAGCTGTGTGCGGACGAGCAGCGCGAGGCGTTCACGTCGTACCTGGAGCAGGTGCGGCACTCGACGGAGATCGAGCGGCTGAGCGAGGGACGTGACAAGACCGGCGTGCCGCTGGGCCGGGTCGTGATCAACCCGGTCAACGGCGAGCGGATCGCGGTGTGGGCGGCGGACTACGTCCTGGCTGACTACGGCACCGGGGCGATCATGGCGGTCCCGGCGCACGACCAGCGCGACCTGGACTTCGCGCGGGTCTTCGACCTGCCGGTGCGGATGGTCGTGGACACCGGCGAGCCGGACCCGGCCGAGACGGGCGTCGCAACCACGGGTGACGGCGTGCTGGTGAACAGCGGGCGTTACGACGGGATGACCAAGGACGACGCGATCGCCGCGATCGCGGCGGACCTGGAGTCGGCCGGTGAGGGCGAGCCGGCGGTGACCTACCGGTTGCGCGACTGGCTGCTGTCACGGCAGCGCTACTGGGGCTGCCCGATCCCGATCGTGCACTGCCCGTCCTGCGGCGAGCTGCCGGTGCCGGACGACCAGCTGCCGGTGCTGTTGCCGACGGAGGGCTACGAGCTGCGCCCCACCGGCGGCGAGTCACCCCTGTCCTCGGCGACCGAGTGGGTGAAGGTCGACTGCCCGTCGTGCGGCGGCCCCGCCTCGCGTGACACCGACACGATGGACACGTTCGTCGACTCGGCGTGGTATTACCTGCGCTACCCGTCGGTGGACGACTCCCAGGCCGCGTTCGATCCGCAGCGCACCGCCGACTGGTTACCGGTCGACGAGTACATCGGCGGCGTCGAGCACGCGATCCTGCATCTGCTGTACTCCCGGTTCCTGACCAAGGCCCTGTACGACATGGGCATGGTCGGGTTCACCGAACCGTTCACCCGCCTGACCAATCAAGGCCAGGTGATCATGGACGGCGCGGCGATGTCGAAGTCGAAGGGCAACCTGGTCAACCTGCAGGAAGAGCTGGCCAAGTACGGTCCGGACGCAGTGCGCGTGACCATGCTGTTCGCCGGGCCGCCCGAGGACGACATCGACTGGGCCGATGTGTCGCCCACCGGCGCGGTGAAGTGGCTGGCCCGGGTCTGGCGCGTGGCCAGCGACGTCGGGTCGGCCGCGATGGACTCGGACCCGACGACGGGCGATGCGGAGATCCGGCGCGCGGTGCACAAGCTGATCGCGGACGCGACCGAGCATGCGCGGACCAAGCGGTTCAACGTCACGATCGCGCGGTTGATGGAGCTGACCTCGCTGGTCCGCAAGGCAATCGATGGTGGCGGGCTGTCGACGCCCGAGCGCGCCGCCGCGATCCGCGAGGCGGCCGAGGCGCTGGCGCGGATGCTGTCGATCTTCGCGCCGTTCACCGCGGAGGAGGCCTGGTCGCTGCTCGGCCGCGCTCCTTCGGTGGTCTTCGCCGAGTGGCCGGGGTACGACGAGACGCTCTTGGTCGAGGACGAGGTCACGTGTGTGGTCCAGGTCGACGGCAAGGTCCGCGACCGGCTGACCGTCGCGGCGGATGTCTCTGAGGATGCGTTGCGCGAGCTCGCCCTGGCCGCGCCCGGCGTGGCGCGCGCCCTGGCCGGCCGTGAGGTGCGGACGGTGATCGTCCGCGCGCCGCGGCTGGTCAACGTCGTGGCTGCCTGAGCCGCGTCCACCAGTCGGGCGCGAGGCGCGGTCTTCCACAGCACGACGCGACGCTGAGATCGCGCCGGGGAACCGACCTACGGTCGCGCCGTGGTGCGATCGAGCCGGGCGGCAGCGACGGCCGACGATCGGGCGCGGGCCGGCGAACGCTTGGCCGCGCTCGGACTCGGCCGGCCCGCGAGCGGCTGGACTCCCGCGCTGTCGTCGGTCGATCTGGACCCGCCGCCGCCGACCGACGGCGACGTCCCGCTCCTGCGACAAGCAGCGCCCGCGACCACGGCGCCCGCGGACCTGAATCGGGTGGAGTCGAGTGGGCCAGCCGGTCCACCGCCGTTCGGCGAGCTCGCCCGCGCCTGGGCGATCGACCGCTCGCCGCCTTGGTCGCACGGCGTGCTGGGCCGGCTCACGGGCCGGGCGGCAGCGGGCACCGTGCTCGCCCTGGTCGCTCTTGTCGCGGCCGGCGTGCTGCTGGTCCGTCACCACGCCGCCGGCCCGGCTGACCCGTACCAACCGAGCGCGGGTGCATCGGTCCCGATCGGCCAGCCGTCCGACCCCGCACCCGTGGCGAGCGATGCGGGCTCCTCGATCGTCGTTGATGTCGGCGGCCGGGTGCGCAAGCCAGGGCTCGTGACGCTGCCGGTCGGCGCGAGGGTGGCCGATGCGATCGCGGCGGCGGGCGGCCCGCTGCACCACCGCGAGCTGGCGACGATCGACCTCGCGGCTCGGGTCAGCGACGGCCAGCTCCTTCTGATCGGCGTGCAGAACACATCCGGCACGGCCACCGACGGCACGGACTCCGGCGGGGTCGACGGCTCCGGCGGCTCGCCGGCACCGATCGGGCTGAACTCCGCCACGCTCGACCAGCTCGAGACGCTTCCCGGCGTCGGCCCGGTGACCGCGCAGAAGATCATCGACTGGCGCGATGCCCACAACGGGTTCAGCAGCGTCGCGCAGCTTCAGCAGGTGCCCGGCATCGGCCCCGCCCGGTACGCCGAGCTGTCACCGCTGGTGACGCCATAGATCTGTCCACTGGCTTGACGGTCAACCAAATTGACCAGTGTGCGGAGGCGCCGTACTGTGCTCGTCATGGCCGAACCCCCCGCTGCCGGCGGCGAACATCCGCACGGACTGGCGCACGACCCGCACGATCTGGACGACATTGCGCTGCCGGCGCTGATGCGCGCGGCCCGCGGGACCTACGCGAACGCGATCCGCGGCCACCTGGCCGCGCGAGGGCTGGACGACCTGCCACGAAACGGTGCCTTCGTGCTGGGCGGCATGGCGAACCGTGCCGGGTCGGCCGGAGACATGGTGCGCGGGCTCGGCATCACGAAGCAGGCGGCGAGCCAGCTGATCGAGACGCTCGTCGCGCGGGGCTACCTGGTCCGCGAGCCGCACCCGGACGACCGCCGCCGGACGGTCGTGCAGCTCACCGAGCGCGGTCGCGAGGCTGCGCGGGCGACCGCTGCAGGCGTTGATGACGTCGACACCGAGCTGGTGCAGATGATCACGGCGGAGCAGCTGGCCGGCCTTCGGGCCGGACTGCACGCGCTGGCCCACATCAAGCACGAAATGGCCGGCGAGCCCGACGAACCCTGACCCCCCGGCGGCATCTCGTGGTTGGCGCGCCGGGGGCCGCGAGAGACGGACAGCGACGCCGTGTTCAGGAGCGGCATGATGTGCTCGTGCTTCACGATGTCCTGATCATCGGCGGCATCGCCATCGGTGCGCTTCTCTACACGGCGTACATGTGGAAGACGCGCGTGAAGCGCCGAGCGTTCGCGCGCAGGGTCGCGCGTGCCGAGCGGATCCGCCGCTCGGCAGGGCGGCCCGGCCTCGGCCCGTGGAACTGGGGATAGGGGCCGCCTGAGCGGCCCGTGCGGAACCTGCCGGGCGGTCCACAGATCTCGCTCCCGGCCGCGTTGTCCACCGTTGCTTCTGCGACCGGTCGGCTCGATCGCGAGGCTCCTACCGTCGCCGCGTGCCTGAGCTCACGACCGCTGACCGAAGGTTGATCGCGGCCGCAGTCGGCGCCTGGTCGTCGACCGCTGTCTGCACCTTGCTCGCGGTCCGGACCGGGTTGGCCGTTGCGGCTGCGGCGTCCGTGCTCGGCGTTGTCGGTCGCGCGCGGGCCGGGCCGGTCGCGGCGTTGGTCGTTGCGTCCATGCTCGGCGTCTTGCTGGGGTCGCTCGCGGCGGTGTGGCATGTGCACGACCTTCGCGCCAGCACGGTCGCGCGACTCGCTGCCCACCGTGCCGATGTCGACCTGGTTGCGCGACTCGTGCGCGACCCGATCGCGAGCACGGCCGCCGTCGGGCTGACCATCGTCGATGCGACCGCCACGTCGGTGCACGCGGAGGGCTGGCGTCGAGCGAGCAGTCCGATCCTGGTCTTGTCGTACTCGGACGGGTGGACCGGGCTGCTACCCGGTCAGCGGGTCGAGCTGACCGGTCGGCTCGAGGCGGCGCGGCGGGGTGACGACGTCGCCGCGGTCCTCGACGCCCGCGGGCCACCGATCGCGATCGGGGTGCCGCCGTGGTGGCAGCGCCTGGCCGGCCGGGCCCGGGCCGCGCTGCGCCGAGCCTGCGGCGGCCTGCCCGTGGACGAGCGCGGCCTGCTGCCCGGCCTCGTTGACGGTGACGTCTCCGACGTTCCACCGTCGTTACAGACCGACATGCGGCTCACCGGGCTCACGCACCTGGAAGCGGTGTCGGGTGAGAACGTCAGCGTCGTGCTGGCGGTGACGCTCGCGCTCGCCCGTGCTCTCGGCGTACGCCGCCGCACGCGGATCGCCGTCGCCGCAACCGCGCTGACCGGGTTCGTGGTGCTGGCCAGGCCTTCGCCGAGCGTGCTGCGGGCCGCAGTGATGGGCGGAGTCGCGTTGTTCGTCTTGGCCGTGGGCCGCAAGGTGCGCCCGATCCGGCTGCTGGCCTTTGCCGTGCTCGGGTTGGTCCTGGTCAACCCGTTCCTCGCCCGCACCGTCGGGTTCGGACTGTCCGTATGCGCGACGGCGGCGCTCCTGCTGGTCGCGCCGGGCTGGACGGATCGGCTGGCCCGGCACATGCCGAGACCGCTGGCGGTGGCGATCGCGGTGCCGGCCGCGGCGCAGCTGGCCTGCACGCCGCTGCTGGTGATGACGTTCGGCCAGCTGACGCCGTACGCCGTTCCGGCCAACCTGCTCGCCGCGCCCGCGGTCGTGCCGGCCACGATCCTCGGCGTTGTGTGCGCGTTGCTCGCGACGCTTGTTCCCGTCCTGGCACCGCCGGTGGCATGGCTGGCCGCGCTGGCGACCGCGGTGATCGCGCTGGTCGCGCGCTCGTTGGCCGGGCTGCCCGGCGCCGGCTTGCGCTGGCCCGGTGCACCACCGGTGGCCGTCGTCGCCGTCGGGCTGGTCGTCGTGATCGCGATCGCCCGTCGGTACGTCGGTCGGGCGTCGCAGCCGCGTGACATTCTTGGCCGGTGGCCGCCATGACGCTCGTCGTCGGGGACGAGGAGCTGTTGGTCTCCCGGGCAGTGGCGAGAGCACTCGGCGCGGTCGCCGCGACTGCCGCGGCTGCCTCGCCGGGAGACGAGCCCGCCGAAGTGATCAGCACCTCGCACGAGATCGATGCCGGGCAGGCCAGCGTCGACGAGCTGGCCGAAATCCTCGGCCCGTCCCTGTTCGCGGAAGACCGTCCCGTCGTGGTCCGCAACCTGCAGGACGCCGACAAGGCATTCGTCGCCGCCCTCACCGAGTTCGCGCAGTCCCCCGAGCCGGGCGTGAGCATCATCGGCGTGCATGCAGGGGGCGTGAAGGGCAAGGCCGGGCTCGAGACCCTTCGCGGCGCAGGGGCGCACGTCGTCACGGTGTCGCCGGTCAAGACGATGCGCGACCGCGAGCAGTTCGTCGTCGACGAGGTGCGGGCGGCCGGGGCCAGCCTCGACCACGATGCGGCCGCCGAGCTGGTCGCCGCGATCGGCACCGACCTGCGGGAGCTGTCCACGGCGGCGATGCAGCTCGCTGCCGACGTCGGTGGCTTGATCTCGGTCGAGGAGGTCGCCGTCTACTACCGCGGCCGGGCCGAGTCGACCGGGTTCGCGGTCGCGGACCGAGCCGTCGACGGGGATGCCGCGGCCGCCCTCGAGACCTTGCGGTGGGCCTTCGCGACCGGCCTGGACCCAGTTCTGGTCAGCAGCTCGCTCGCCGCCAACCTGCGCCTGATCGCCCAGGTCGGTGCCGCCGGTCAAGGCTCGCCGGACGCGCTCGCGGCGAAGCTGCGGATGCCGGCGTGGAAGGTCCGCCGGGCTCAGGGCTGGCTGCGGCGCTGGCGGCCCGAGTCGGTGGGCGAAGCGATCCGGGCGGTTGCCGTCGCGGACGCCGACCTCAAAGGCGCGGCAGACGATGCGGCGTACGCCGTTGAGCGGGCGGTGCTGGCGGTGGCTGCGGCGGCCAGCCATTCCGGCGGGCGCTAGACCGACGCCGCGCTGAACCCGCTGTGCGGCGCTGCGCTAGAGCGACTGGGCGCGCTGCGCCATCGCCGACTTGCGGTTGGCGGCCTGGTTGCCGTGGATGACGCCCTTGCTGGCCGCCTTGTCGAGCAGCCGGGACGCGCTGCGCATCGCGGTCGTCGCGGCATCGGTGTCGCCGGAGTCGGCCGCCTCGCGGAAGCGGCGCACGGCGGTCTTGAGCTCGGACTTCACACCCTTGTTGCGCAACCGGCGCGCTTCGTTCTGGCGGTTGCGCTTGATCTGGGACTTGATGTTGGCCACGCGGGAACTACCTCGATCGACGGGTGTGGAGATTCGGCCTGACAGGTTATCAGCCGACCGCCGTCCGAAGCGAACGCCGAGCAGCCCGGCGCCCCGGTCCGGAGCCGGATTCGTGACACGATGGAATGTGCCCGCCGACTCCGATGCCGCCGCCTCCCGGCGTACCGATCCGGCCCGGATCCGCAATTTCTGCATCATCGCGCACATCGACCACGGCAAGTCGACGCTCGCCGACCGGATGCTGGAGATCACCGGCATCGTCGAGAGCCGCAACATGCGGGCGCAGTACCTCGACAAGATGGACATCGAGCGTGAGCGCGGCATCACGATCAAGGCACAGAACGTCCGGCTGCCGTGGTCGGTCAACGGCGAGCAGTACGTGCTCGACCTGATCGACACCCCCGGCCACGTCGACTTCTCCTACGAGGTCAGCCGCAGCCTGGCCGCCTGCGAGGGTGCGGTCCTTCTCGTCGATGCGGCGCAGGGCATCGAGGCGCAGACCCTCGCCAACCTCTACCTCGCGATCGACAACGACCTCACGATCATCCCGGTGCTCAACAAGATCGACCTGCCCGCTGCGCAGCCGGACAAGTACGCCGAAGAGATCGCGCACATCATCGGCTGTCGCCCCGACGAGGTGCTTCGGGTGAGCGCCAAGACCGGCGAAGGCGTGCGCGACCTGCTCGACGAGGTGGTCCGGCAGGTGCCGGCCCCCGTCGGCAACCCGGAGGCGCCGCCGCGCGCGCTCATCTTCGACTCCGTGTACGACGTCTACCGCGGCGTCATCACCTACGTCCGCGTGGTCGACGGCCGGCTCAGCACGCACGACCGCTGCCTGATGATGTCGACCGGTGCTTCGCACGAGACGCTCGAAGTCGGGGTCGCCGCACCGGATCAGACGCCCACCGGCAGCCTCGGCGTCGGCGAGGTGGGCTACGTCATCCCGGGCGTCAAGAACGTCCGCCAGGCCCGGGTCGGCGACACGATCACCAGCGCGACCCGCCCGGCCGTGGAGTCGCTCGGCGGCTACCGGCACCCGAAGCCGATGGTCTACTCCGGGCTGTATCCGATCGACGGCAGCGACTACCCGATCCTGCGCGATGCGCTCGACAAGCTGCAGCTCAACGACGCAGCGCTTCTCTACGAACCCGAGACCTCGACCGCACTCGGCTTCGGCTTCCGTTGCGGTTTCCTCGGCCTGCTGCACCTGGAGATCGTTCGTGAGCGGCTGGAGCGCGAGTTCGACCTTGCGCTGATCTCGACCGCACCCAACGTGGTCTACCGGGTCGAGCTCGAGACCGGCGGCGAGGTCACGGTCACCAACCCTGCGGACTGGCCGACCGGCAAGATCGGCGAGGTCTTCGAGCCGGTCGTCGATGCCATGCTGCTGCTTCCGACCGAGTACGTCGGTGCCGTCATGGACCTCTGCCAGACCCGACGCGGCTCCCTGAAAGGAATGGAGTACCTCTCCGAGGACCGGGTCGAGCTGAAGTACATGCTGCCGCTCGCAGAGATCATCTTTGACTTCTTCGACCAGCTGAAGTCGCGGACCCGTGGTTACGCCAGCCTCGACTACGAACCGGCCGGCGAGCAGGAGGCGGACCTGGTCAAGGTCGACATCCTGCTCCAAGGTGAGCCCGTCGACGCGTTCAGTGCGATCGTGCACAAGGACAAGGCTTACGGCTACGGCACGTTGATGGCGTCCAAGCTGCGCGAGCTGATCCCGCGCCAGCAGTTCGAGGTGCCGATTCAGGCAGCGATCGGGACCCGTGTCATCGCGCGGGAGAACATCCGCGCGATGCGCAAGGACGTGCTCGCGAAGTGCTACGGCGGTGACATCACCCGCAAGCGAAAGCTGCTGGAGAAGCAGAAGGAAGGAAAGCGCCGGATGAAGATGGTCGGGCGCGTCGAGGTTCCGCAGGAGGCGTTCATCGCGGCGCTCTCCACCGGCGAACCCGCAAAATCCTGATTGCGGCACTTCCTAGGGTGAGGGTGTGCCCCTCACCAGCGTGCTTCCGGCGAAGGGCGCGCCGAGAGTGCTGGCCGTCGCGACCTTGGTCAACATGCTCGGCAACGGACTGTTCTTCACTGCGTCTGCGCTCTACCTCACGCGCATCGTCGGGTTCTCGGTGCGCGAGGTGGGTGTCGGCCTGACGATCGCCGGACTCGTCGGCCTGTTCGCCAACGTCCCCGCCGGGCGGATCGCGGAGCTGGTCGGGCCCCGCGAGGTGCTCGTCGCCGTGCAGGTCTTCGCCGGGCTGTTCATGGTGGCGTACGCGTTCGTCCACTCGTTCTGGGTGTTCCTGATCATCGCGTGCGGCGAGCTGGTGTCGACCAACGCGGCCAACGCGGTGCGCAATGGCCTGATCGCTACCGCGGTTGCCGGCGAGGACCGCGTGCACACCCGCGCCTACCTGCGGTCAGTGACCAACCTCGGGATCGGGCTCGGCTCCGCGCTCGCTGGTGTCGCTCTGCACGTCGACACCCGCGCGGCGTACATGACCTTGATCATCGCGGACGCGGTGACCTTCGTCGTGACCGCCGCACTGATCACGCGGCTGCCGCACGTGCCTCCGCTGCCGCGCGACGTCGGCGAAGGACCGCGGCTGGTCGCGCTGCGAGACCGCCCCTATCTCTCGCTGGTCGCTCTCAACTCGCTGTTGTGCGTGCACAACGGCCTGCTGGAGATCGGCGTTCCGCTCTGGGTCGTGCGACACACGTCCGCACCGCGCGCGATGGTTGCCGTGATCTTCGTGCTCAACACTGCGATGTGTGTGCTGTTCCAGGTGCGGGCGAGTCGGGGTGTGGACGACCTGAAGTCGTCCGTTCGCGCCGTACGTCGTTGCGGGGTGCTGTTCCTCCTCGCCTGCACCGTGTACGGACTGACCGGCGGCCGCGACCGGGATGTCGCGATCGTGCTGCTCATCGTGGCCGAGCTGATCCATGTCACCGGGGAGCTGTTCCAGGCCGCCGGTTCATGGGGTATCGGGTATGGCCTCGCGCCCGAGCTGTTGCAGGGGCAGTACCAAGGCCTGTTCAGCATGAGCTACGCCATCGCCAACATGCTCGCGCCGGTGATCGTCACGACGTTCGTGGTCAGCGATGGGCTGGCGGGCTGGATCGGCATCGGAGTCCTGTTCCTCGTCGTCGCGTTCGCGACCGGCCCGGTCGGCCGGTGGGCGGAAGCGAACCGGCCCGCGCTGAGTGCCGCCGTGCAACCCTTGTAGGCGTGAAGCTCCTCCTGATCGGCCCGCCCGGCTCGGGCAAGGGCACGCAGGGCGATCGGCTGGCGGAGAAGTTCGGGCTCGAGCACATCGCCGCCGGTGACCTGCTGCGCGCCGAGGTCGAGGCCGGTACGCCGATCGGTACGAAGGCCAAGGAGTACCTCGACCAGGGCGAGCTGGTGCCGGACGAGCTCGTGATCGAGCTCGTGATGCCGGTGGTCGCCGCCGCGGTGGAGCGGAACGGCTATGTGCTCGACGGCTTCCCGCGTTCGGTCGGTCAGGCGGTGGTCGCGCGCGGCATGGCAGAGGAGATCGGTGCCGTGCCGGACGCCGTGATCTACCTCGACGCGTCACGTGACGTGCTCGTCGAGCGGATCCTCGCCCGCGCCAAGACCGAGGGGCGCAGTGACGACACGGCCGAGGTCGTGCACAACCGGCTCGAGGTCTTCGACGAGGCCACCCGGCCGCTGATCGACTACTACCGCAGCCGCGGCCTGCTGCGGGTTGTCAACGGCGATCTCAGCGAGGAAGAGGTCACCGCCGAGATCCTCGCGGCGATCGGCGACGTCAGCGATCGCTGAGCCGGGCTGATGCCCTCGACGTTGCCAGTCGGCGAGCCGGCGCCCGCCGACGGCCGGCTGCCCGGCGCCGCGCTGGATGGCGCCGGTGACCGATCGTTCGGGGTCTACGTGCATGTGCCGTTCTGCGCGACCCGCTGCGGCTACTGCGACTTCAACACCTACACCGCGGCCGAGCTGGGCGGCGGCGCGTCACAGTCGCAGTACGCCGAGACAGCAATCGCCGAGCTCGAGCTCTCCCGACGCGTGCTCGGCCCGGGCGCGGCACCCGTATCCACCGTGTTCTTCGGCGGCGGCACGCCGACCCTGCTTCCTGCCGGCGACCTGGTTCGCATCCTGCGCCGGATCGACGAGCTGTTCGGACTCGTGCCCGACGCAGAGGTCACCACGGAGGCGAACCCGGAGTCGGTGACGCCGGGCTCGCTGGCGGCGCTTCGCGACGGCGGCTTCACGCGGGTCAGCTTCGGCATGCAGTCGGTCGTTCCGCACGTGCTCGCCGTGCTCGACCGCCGGCACACGCCGGGCCGGGCGGCGGCCGCCGTGACCGAGGCGAAGGCGGCCGGGTTCGACCATCTGAGCGTCGACCTGATCTACGGCGCGCCCGGCGAGTCCGACCAGGACTGGCAGGCATCGCTGGACGCCGCGACAGCGACGGACGTCGACCACGTGTCGGCGTACTCACTCATCCTCGAACCGGGCACCCGGCTGGCTGCGCAGGTTGCGCGCGGACAGCTGACTGCGACCGACGACGACCTGCTCGCCGACCGCTATGAGCTGGCCGAGCGCGCACTGACCGCGGCCGGGTTCGAGTGGTACGAGGTGTCCAACTGGGCGCGCCGGCCGGAGGACCGGGCCCGGCACAACCTGCTCTACTGGACCGGCGGTGACTGGTGGGGGATCGGCCCGGGCGCGCACAGCCATGTCGGGGGCGTGCGGTGGTGGAACGTCAAGCACCCGCGCGACTATGCAGCGGCCATTGCAGCAGGTCGCTCGCCGGCCGCGGCGCGGGAGCGCCTTGACGCCCAGCAACGCGCGGCCGAGGACGTCCTGCTGCGGCTGCGACTGCGCGAGGGTCTGCGGCTCGAGCCGCTGAGTGATGCCGGGCTGGCCGCGGCGGCCCGAGCCCGCGATGACGGCCTGCTGGAAGCCGCGGCGTACGACGAGGGGCGTGCCGTGCTCACGCTGCGCGGCCGGCTGCTCGCCGACGCCGTGGTCCGCGATCTTGTCGCGTGATGTTTGTCCACAGGTCACCGAAGGTGGGGGTTCGTGTCATAGGCCGGGGGCACGCTGATGCCATGGCCGATTTGTTCGCGATCGTCGGACTCGTCGCCGTGGGTTTGCTGACCCTCGCCCGCTGGTGGGAAGAGCACTGACGCGTCGCCCAGCCGCACGCTCGCGGCGTTGTCGTCGTCGGCGTAGGTCCGGTTCTCTCGCCGGTGTGATGATGGGCCGGTGCCCGAGCCCGATCCCGACGAGATCGCCCAGGTCGTCGCTGCCGCGAAGGTCGGTCACGACCGGCTGAACGCCACGATCGCCGGGCTCACCGACGACCAGGCGCGCAGCCCGTCGCTCCTGCCCGGCTGGACGGTCGGGCACGCGCTGACCCACATCGCCCGCAACGGCGACTCCCACACCCGGATGTTGCGGGCGGCGATCGCCGGCGACTCGGTCAGCCAGTACGCCGGCGGGCACGAGCGGCGGGCCGCCGATATCGAGGCCGGCGCGGCCCGCTCGGCGCGCGAGCTCGTCGATGACGTCGCCGCCAGCTCGGCCACCCTCGACGCGACCTGGGATGCGATGACCGCCGAGGCGTGGGCGGGGCACGGTCTCAACGCGGGCGGCGAGACCTGGCCGTGCGCGGCGATGCCGATGCACCGCTGGCGCGAGGTCGAGATCCATCACGTCGATCTCGGGCTCGGCTACGAGCCGATGGACTGGCCGGACGGGTACGTAGACCGCGAGCTGGCGATCAGCCTGCGGCTGCTGCCCGAGCGGCTCGGCGGCGCGGATCAGCGCGCGCTGCTCGCCTGGCTGCTCGGCCGGGCCGACCTGCCCACCCACCTCGAGCTCGCCCCGTGGCAGCACCGGCCCGACCACTACCTGCGGTGACGCCGATCCGTGTGGCCGATGGGGTACGGCGCGTCCGTTCCCCGGGCGGACCGCCGGACTCGCGTAGAATTGGCACTCGGGACGACTGAGTGCCAGCCGACTGCCGGCTGAGCCCCGGCGCCGGCGCACGAAGGCTCGAGGAGGGTCGGCATGCTTGACGACCGCAAGCTCGAGGTCCTGCGTGCCATCGTCGAGGACTACGTCTCGACCAACGAGCCGGTCGGATCCAAGGTGCTGGTCGAGCGACACCATCTCGGCGTCTCGCCCGCGACCATCCGCAACGACATGGCCGCCCTCGAGGACGAGGGATACATCACCCAGCCGCACACCAGCGCCGGCCGGGTGCCGACCGACAAGGGTTACCGGCTGTTCGTCGACAAGCTCTCGACGGTCAAGCCGCTGACGCCGCCGGAGCGCCGGGCGATCGAGGAGTTCCTTCGCGGCGCGGTCGACCTCGACGACGTCGTGACCAGAAGCGTCCGGCTGCTCGCGCAGCTCACCCGCCAGGTTGCGGTCGTGCAGTACCCGTCGCTCAGCCGGTCCTCCGTGCGCCACCTCGAGATCGTCCGGCTCTCCGAGACCCGGTTGATGATCGTCCTGATCACCGATACGGGACGGGTCGAGCAGCGCGTGGTCGAGCTGCCCGGTGCGCTCAGCGAGGACGAGGTGGCGGAGCTGCGTACGGCGTTCAACTCCCGGATGGTCGGCCGCCGGCTGGCCGACGCGGCCGGGCTGCTCACCGACCTTCCCGAGACCGTCGCCGCCGACGCGCGGCCCACGATCGTCGCGGTGCTCTCCACGGTCCTCGAGACCCTCGTCGAGCGGGTCGACGGACGCGTGGCGCTGGCCGGGACGGCCAACCTGGCGCGCAGCGCCGCGCTGGACTTCCCTGGCTCGATCCGGCCCGTGCTCGAGGCACTCGAGGAGCACGTCGTACTACTCCGGCTGCTCGACGAGGCACGCGACCCGCAAACCGTGCACGTGAGCATCGGCATCGAGAACGCCTACGAGGGCCTGCAGACCACCTCGGTCGTCACTACCGGGTACGGCGCCGACGCCTCGACGGCGCTCGCGTCCCTCGGCGTCGTCGGGCCGACCCGGATGGACTACCCCGGCGCCATGGGTGCCGTGCTCGCCGTGGCGCGCTACGTGGGCCAGATCCTGGCCGGCGGCTGAGGCCGGCATGCCACCACGCGACTACTACGCGATCCTCGGGGTGCCGCGCACCGCGAGCGCCGACGAGATCAAGAAGGCCTACCGCAAGCTCGCTCGCCAGCTGCACCCGGACGTCAACCCGAGCGCCGACGCCAAGGAGAAGTTCTCGGACGTCACCGCGGCGTACGAAGTGCTGTCCGACCCGGCCAAACGCGAGGTGTTCGACCTCGGCGGCGACCCGCTCTCGCCCGGCGGTGCGGCCGGTGGCGCGGGTCCGTTCGGCGGCTTCTCCGACATCATGGACGCCTTCTTCGGCGGCGCGACCGGCATGGGCGCCCGGGGGCCGCGGTCACGGATCCGGCCCGGCGCCGACGCATTGGTCCGCCTCGACCTCGAGCTGTCCGAAACCGCGTTCGGGGTGTCGCGCGAGATCACCCTCGACACCGCCATCCTGTGCGCCACCTGTAGCGGCGCGGGGACCGCGCCGGGCACGCATCCGGAGACCTGCCAGACCTGCAGTGGACGCGGCGAGATCCAGTCCGTGCAGCGCTCGTTCCTCGGCCAGATCGTCACCTCGCGGCCGTGCCCGGACTGTGGCGGGGTGGGCACGAAGATCACGCATCCCTGCGCGGACTGCGGCGGGGCCGGGCGGGTGCGGGCACGGCGCACGGTGACGGTCAAGGTGCCGGCCGGCGTCGAGGACGGCATGCGGCTGCGCATGTCCGGTGAGGGCGAGGTCGGCCCCGGCGGCGGCCCGCCCGGAGACCTCTACGTCGAGATCCACGAGCAGGCGCACCCCCAGTTCACCCGTGACCACGACGACTTGCACTGCAAGCTGACCATTCCGATGACGGCTGCTGCGCTCGGCACCGACATCTCGTTGCAGACCCTCGACGGCGAGGAGAACGTCGTCATCAAGGCGGGCACGCAGGCCGGCTCGGTGCACACCCTCCGCGGGCGGGGCGTGCCGCACCTCAACCGCGGCGTCGGCCGCGGCGACCTGCACGTGCACGTCGAGGTGGTCACTCCGACCCGGCTCGATGCCGAGCAGGAACGGCTGCTTCGCGAGCTCGCCAAGCTCCGCAACGAGGAGGACCCGCAGGTGGCCGTGACCAACCCGGCGACCTCGCCCGGTGGGCAGGGGCTGTTCTCGCGGCTGCGCGACGCGTTCAAATGAGCGCGTGACGCCGCCGCTGTTCTTCGCCGAGCTTTCGACCGCTACCCCGGGGGCGCCGGTCGCGGTCACGGGGGACGAAGGCCGCCATGCGGCCGACGTACGCCGGCTTCGACCGGGCGAGCACGTCGACCTGACCGATGGCGCGGGCACGCTCGCCCATGGCCAGGTCGGCGAGGTGCGTCGCGGCGAGCTGACCGTCGTCATCGCCGAACGCGAGGTCGTGCCGGCGCCGTCGCCGCGGCTGGTCGTCGCACAGGCGCTGGCGCGTGGCGGCCGCGACGAGCAGGCGGTCGAGTCGATGACCGAGGTGGGCGTCGACGAGGTGGTCGGCTGGGCCGCCGCGCGATGTGTCGCTCGGTGGAGTGACCGGACGGCGCTTCGCTGGGCCGCGACGTCGCGATCAGCGGCCAAGCAGTCGCGGCGGGCGTGGTGGCCGCTGATCGACGGGCCGGCGACGACCGAGTCGCTCGCGCAGCGGTGTGCTCGCGCCGGCCGGGCGTTCGTGCTGCACGAGTCCGCAGCTGAACCCCTCGCGACCCAGCGGATCGACGGGGTGACCGACGTACTCGTGGTCGTGGGCCCGGAGGGCGGCATCACCGAGGAGGAGCTCGCGGTGCTGACAGGGGCGGGTGCAACCGCGGTCCGCCTCGGCCCCGGCATCCTGCGCAGCTCGACCGCGGGCACCGCGGCATTGGCCGTGATCTGCGCCATGACGCGGTGGCGGATGGGCCCTGACGTCGCACATTAGGCTCCGGGCTGTGGCTGACGCCGACTGCATCTTCTGCAAGATCGCTTCCGGGGACATCGCGGCCGACATCGTCGCCGAGTCGGATGCCGCGGTCGCATTCCGCGACCTGACTCCGCAGGCGCCGACCCACGTTCTCGTCATCCCGCGCGACCACTATGCGAACCTCGCCGAGGTCGCGGCCGCAGACGGCACCGGCGTCTCGGCGATGGTGCGGCTCGCGGCCGAGGTGGCCGAAATCGAAGGGATCGACACGAGCGGGTACCGGCTGGTCGCCAACACCGGACCGGACGCCCACCAGACCGTCATGCACGCTCACCTGCACGTGCTCGGCGGCCGGGCGATGGGCTGGCCGCCCGGTTGAGATCGGGGTCCCGAGCCCGCCGCTGGCCGGACCGGTGGCATTAGCATCGATGGCGACCATGGCCGAACGTGCGGGGACGACGTCGACGCTGATCGTCGTGCCCAGCGAGCGCAGCATGGTGGCACTGCTCGGATCCAGCGACGAGCTGCTCCACCTGATCGAGCGGTCGTTCTCCTGCGACATTCATGTCCGCGGCAACGAGATCACGTTGGCGGGCGACGCGATCGAGGTCGCCGTGGCGGCCCGGCTCTTTGCCGAGCTGATGACGTTGATCGAACGCGGCGAGGTGCTGACGCCCGACGCCGTACAGCGCTCGATCACGATGCTCCGCGAGCAGACCGACGAGCGCCCGGCCGACGTGCTGAGCCTGAACATCATCTCCAGTCGCGGCCGCACTATCCGACCGAAGACGTTGAACCAGAAGCGGTACGTCGACGCCATCGACGAGCACACGATCGTGTTCGGGATCGGGCCGGCCGGCACCGGCAAGACCTATCTCGCGATGGCCAAAGCCGTGCAAGCCCTGCAGGCCAAGAAGGTCAACCGGATCATCCTGACCCGTCCGGCGGTCGAGGCCGGCGAGCGGCTCGGGTTCCTGCCCGGGACGCTGAACGAGAAGATCGACCCGTACCTACGTCCGCTGTACGACGCGCTGCACGACATGATCGACCCGGACTCGATTCCGCGGCTCATGGCCTCCGGGGTCATCGAGGTCGCGCCGCTCGCCTACATGCGCGGCCGCACGCTCAACGACTCCTTCATCGTGCTCGACGAGGCGCAGAACACCAGCCCCGAGCAGATGAAGATGTTCCTCACCCGACTCGGTTTCGGCGCGAAGATGGTGGTGACCGGCGACGTCACGCAGATCGACCTGCCCACGGGGACGCGCAGCGGCCTGCAGATCGTCCAGGAGATCCTCGACGGGATCGAGGACGTGTTGTTCTGCCGGCTCACGTCTCGCGACGTCGTACGCCACCGTCTGGTCAGTGACATCGTCGATGCCTACGCCCGCTTCGACGCCGAGCACGCCGCGGCGACGTCGGCGCCCTCGCCGCAGCAGCGCCGCTCACAGGGTCCGCGTCGCCAGACGCGGTCCGGCCGCTGACTTCGCACGGACGTCGGGGGTCCGGTGAGCATCGAGGTTGCAAACGAGTCGGGCGTGGCGGTCGACGAGCGAGATCTCGAGCGGCTTGCACGGTTCGTGCTCGACGAGCTCGGCGTGCATCCGCTCGTCGAGCTGTCGATCCGGCTGGTCGACGTCGAGGCGATGACCGCGCTGCACGTGCACTTCATGGACGAGCAAGGGCCGACCGACGTACTTGCCTTCCCGATGGACGAGTTGCACGACCACCGCGACGACGTCGAGAGCCCCGACCTGCCGCCGACGCTGCTCGGTGATGTCGTGCTCTGCCCGGCGGTCGCTGCCGAGCAGGCAAAGCAGGCACGGCACTCGACGGAGGCCGAGCTCGAGATCCTGCTGACCCACGGCATCCTGCACCTGCTCGGCTACGACCACGCGGAGGCGGAGCAGGAGCGTGAGATGTTCGGCCAGCAGAACCGGCTGGTCACCGGCTGGAACGTGGTTCGCCGACGATGACGGCAGCGGACGTCTGGGCCCTCGTTCTGGCCGGCGTGCTCGTCCTCGCGGCCGCCCTGTTCGGGGCGAGCGAGGCAGCCCTCGCCCATGTGTCCCGAAGCCGGGTCGAAGAGCTCGAGCATGACGGCCGACGCGGCGCCCGCCGGCTCGCGGCCGTGGTCGCGGATGCCGGACCGCACCTGAACGTGCTGCTGCTCGTCCGCACCGCCGCCGAGCTGCTCGCGACCACGCTGGTCGCGGTTGTCTGTGAACGGCAGCTACCGGCTTCGTGGGAAGCAGTGCTGGTCGCCGGGCTCGGGATGACCGTCGTCCACTTCGTCGTCGTGGGCGTCGGCGCGCGGACGGTCGGGCGTCAGCACTCGGCGGGCATCGGGCTCGCGTCGGCGGGCACGGCGATCTGGCTGCGCCGGGTGCTCGGCCCGTTGCTGCACGTGTTGATCGGCATCGGCAGTGCGCTGATCCCCGGCACGGTCGCACGCGACGCCGGCTTCACCTCCGAAGCCGAGCTGCGCGACCTCGTGGACCTCGCCGAGGAGCGCCAGGTCATCGAGAGCGGCGAGCGCCAGATGATCCACTCGGTCTTCGAGCTCGGCGAGACGATCGCCCGCGAGGTCATGGTGCCGCGCACCGACATGGTGTGGATCGAGCAGAGCAAGTCGGTCCGCCAGGCGTTCTCGCTCGCTCTGCGCAGCGGCTACTCGCGGATTCCGGTGGTCGGCGCCAACGAGGACGACGTGGTCGGCGTCGCCTACCTGAAGGATTTGGCGCGCACCGCGTTCGACGTCGAGGACCAGAGCAACGAGCGGATCACCGAGGTGATGCGCCCGGCGTACTTCATCCCGGAGTCCAAGCCGGTCGACGAGCTGCTGCGGGAGATGCAGGCCAAGCAGGTGCACTTCGCGATCGTCATCGACGAGTACGGCGGGACGGCCGGGCTGGTGACGATCGAGGACATCCTCGAGGAGATCGTCGGCGAGATCGCGGACGAGTACGACCGCGAGGAGCCGCGGGTCGAGTGGCTCGATCCCGACCACGTGCGGGTCAACGTCCGCGTGCCCGTCGACGACATCGAGGAGATGTTCGACGTCGACTTCGAGCTCGACGACGTCGATACGGTCGGCGGCTTGCTGGCGGCCGAGCTGGGCCGGGTGCCGATCCCTGGCGCGTCGGTGACCGCGCACGGGCTGACCTTCCTGGCCGAGGGTTCCAAAGGACGGCGACGTCAGATCGGCACGGTGCTCATCACCAGGGCCGGCGAGAACGGCGCCGCCTCGCCGGCCTGACGCCGGGCACCGGGCGGCCGTCCGCTGCCGCCGTCGCGGATGCCATCCTGCGGACGTGGACATCGGCGGCGTGCCCGAGGTCGCGCCGCCACTGCCGGGCCGGGTGCTGTTCGACCAGGAGTGGACCGATCTGGCCTTCCTGCACTGGTCGGTGGATCCTGACGTCGTCGCGCCGCTGCTCCCGGCCGGGGTGCAACCCGACGTGGTCGACGGCGTGACCTACGTCGGGCTGATCCCGTTCCACATGCGCCGGGCCGGACCGGGTCGCGGTCATGCCGCGCCGTACTTCGGTGACTTCCTCGAGACCAACGTGCGGTTGTACGGCGTCGACGCCGAGGGTCATCACGGGGTGGTCTTCCGCAGCCTCGAGGCCAGCCGGCTCGGCACGGTGCTGGTCGCGCGCTGGGGCTACCGGTTGCCGTACATGTGGGCGCGGATGCACGTCGAGCGCACCGGCGACGTATGGGTCTGGACGAGCCGGCGGCGCTGGCCGGGCTCTGGGTGGTCGACCCGGATCGCCATCGAGGTGGGTCAGGAGGTCACGGACCCGACCGCCCTCGACCTCTGGCTGACCTCTCGTTGGGGGCTGCATCACGAACTCGCGGGCCGCACGGTGTGGACGCCCAACGCGCACGGCGCGTGGCCGCTGCGTGAGGCGCGGGTGCTGGAGCTGTCCGATGAGCTCGTCGCTGCGGCCGGCCTGCCCGTTGACGGGCTGCCGACCGTGCCTGCCCGGTTCAGCCACGGTGTGCACACCGTCTTCGGCTGGCCGCGCCGGCTACCGGCAGGTGTAGGTGCACGCGCGTGACCCCGATCCGTAGCCTGGTGGCCGTGGATCCGGAGGACGAGAAGCTCTTGACCCTTGCCCGGTCGGCTCGGGCGCGTACCGGTGCCGATGAGGGCGCCGCGGTTCGCGATGAGATCGGCCGGACGTATGTGGCCGCGAGCGTTGCGCTGCCCGCGCTGACGTTGACCGCGCTTCAGGCCGCCGTGGCATCCGCGGCATCGAGTGGCGCCACGACGTTGGAGGCAGCCGTGGTAGTGACGCCCGCCGGCGCGGTTGACGACGGAGTGCTCGCGGGACTCGGCGAACCGGTCGTGCATGTAGTGGCGCCATGAGCCCCGCCGCGATCAGGCTGCGCCGGGTCGAGGCAGCGGATGTCGAGATCCTCGAGGCGGAGTATGCGTCCGCCGACGTCGCGGGCGACCTCGCTTGGTTCGGCTTCAGCGACGCGGGCCGGGTGCGCAAGCGGGTCGAGAGCGGCGAGACCCTTCGCCGCGACCAGGGGATGCTGGCGATCGTCGACGACGAGGACACCGTGGTCGGCGCGGTGACGTGGATCAAGGTCTTCCACGGCCCGCCGCCGAACGGGGACTGCTGGAACATGGGGATCTGGGTCGCGCCGGAGCATCGCGGCAAGGGGTACGGCGCCGAGTCGCAGCGGCTCGCGGCCGAGTACCTGTTCCAGCACACGCTGTACGAGCGGGTCGAGGCATCGACCGAGACCGGCAACATTCCCGAGCAGCGGGCGCTGGAGCGCGCCGGGTTCACCCGCGAGGGGGTCATCCGCCGGGGTTGCTTCCGCGGTGGTGAGTGGCGCGACATGGTTCTGTACAGCAAGGTGCGCGGCGAGCAGTGACCTTCCGCTCCGGGTTCGCCTGCCTGCTCGGGCGGCCCAACACCGGCAAGTCGACCCTGACCAACGCGCTGGTGGGTACCAAGGTCGCGATCATGTCGGACCGCCCGCAGACCACGCGGCACGCGATCCGGGGGATCGTGCATCGACCGGATGCGCAGCTCGTGCTCGTCGACACCCCGGGGTTCCACCGACCCCGCACGCTGCTCGGCGAGCGGCTGAACGAGCTCGTGGTGGCGACGGTCTCGGAGGTCGACGTGGTCGTCTTCTGCGTGCCCGCCTCCGACAAGGTCGGCCCCGGCGATCGGTTCATCGCGGAGCAGATCCGCCGCGCGGCGCCGAAGACGCCGGTTGTCGCCGTCGTCACGAAGACCGACCTGGTGGACAGGGACACGGTCGGTGCACGGCTGTTGCAGGTTGCCGAGCTGGGCGACTGGGCCGAGGTCGTGCCGGTGAGCGCGGTGAACGGCTTCCAGGTCGACCTGCTCACCGAGGTGCTGCTCGGCCGGCTGCCGGAAGGACCGCCGATGTATCCCGACGGCGAGCTGACCGACTCGCCGGAGGCACAGATGGTCGCGGAGCTGGTGCGGGAGGCTGCGCTCGAGGGGGTTCGCGACGAGCTCCCGCACTCGATCGCGGTAGTGGTCGAGGAGATCCGCCGCCCGGCCGAGCCCGGCGGCCTGGTCGAGATCGACGCGCAGCTCTACGTGGAGCGCGACAGCCAGAAGGGCATCGTCATTGGGTCCGGCGGAGAGCGCCTGCGCGACGTCGGGACCAAAGCGCGCCGGCAGATCGAGGCCTTGCTCGGGTCGAAGGTCTATCTCGACCTTCGGGTGAAGGTCGCGAAGGACTGGCAGCGCGATCCCAAACAGTTGCGCCGGCTCGGCTTCTAGCCGTGGCGCGGCGGCGCCGGATCCGGTGGTCCGGCGGCTGCCCGGGAGACAATGAGCGGGTGCCGCTCTACCGAGACGAAGCTGTCGTGCTTCGCACCCAGAAGCTCGGTGAGGCGGACCGGATCATCACGCTGCTGACACGCCGCCACGGGCGGGTGCGCGCGGTGGCCAAGGGTGTGCGGCGTACCGGTTCGAGGTTCGGCTCGCGGGTCGAGCCGTTCTCGCACGTCGACCTCCAGCTCTACGAGGGGCGGTCGCTGGACACGGTCACGCAGGCCGAGACGCTGGAGCCGTACGGCGAGCGGATCGCTTCCGACTATGGCCGCTACACCGCCGGAACCGCGGTCCTGGAGACCGCCGAGCGGCTGAGTGCGGAGGAGCGCGAGCCGTCGCTGCGGCTCTACCTCCTCGTGGTCAGTGCCCTCCGAGCGCTCGCGGAGTCCCAGCATTCGCCGACCCTTGTGCTGGACGCGTTCATCCTGCGGGCGCTCGCGATCGCCGGCTACGAGCCGGTTCTCGACGCGTGCACGCGTTGCGAGACGCCGGGACCGCACCGGTACTTCTCGCCTGCGCTGGGCGGGGTCGTGTGCACCGAGCACCGGCCGCCCGGTGCAGCGCTCGTGTCCGCGGCCTCGATCGAGCTGATGGTGGCGCTCCTGTCGGGCGACTGGGCTACCGCGGACGCGGCGGACACGAAGGTCCAGCGCGAGACGAGTGGTCTCGTCGCGTCGCACCTGCAGTGGCATCTCGAGCGCGGGCTGCGGTCGCTGCGTCTGGTCGAGCGGCCGTGAGGTCGAGGTCGACGCGAAGGCGCGGGGGACGAAGCGAGCCGATCCGCCCTCCGGCGCCACATGTGTCGGGTGCCCGCCCGCCCGTGATCCCGCCGGAGTTGGTGCCGAACCACGTCGCGATCGTCATGGACGGCAACGGGCGCTGGGCCAAGCAGCGCGGCCTCCCGCGGACGGTCGGTCACGAGCAGGGCGAGAGCTCGTTGTTCGACGTGGTCGAAGGTGCGATCGAGATCGGCGTGAAGTGGTTGTCGGCGTACGCGTTCTCCACCGAGAACTGGAAGCGGTCACCTGACGAGGTGCGGTTCCTCATGGGGTTCAACCGCGATGTCATCCGGCGGCGGCGGGACGAGATGCACGCGATGGGGGTGCGGGTGCGTTGGGCCGGGCGCCGGCCGCGACTGTGGAAGTCGGTGATCGACGAGCTCGAGATCGCGGAGGAGATGACGCGCGCCAACGACGTGTTGACGCTCACCATGTGCGTCAACTACGGCGGTCGGGCTGAGATCGCCGACGCCGCGGCTGCGCTCGCTCGCGATGTCGAGGCCGGCCGGCTGGCACCCGGCAAGGTCAACGAGCGCGCGTTCGCTCGCTATCTCGACGAGCCGGAGATGCCGGACGTTGATCTGTTCGTGCGCTCGTCGGGGGAGCAGCGGACGTCGAACTTCCTGCTCTGGCAGGCGGCGTACGCCGAGATGGTCTTCCAGGACACGCTCTGGCCGGACTACGACCGGCTCGCGCTGTGGGCGGCGATCGAGGAGTATGCCCGGCGGGACCGGCGTTACGGTGGGGCCGAGGAGGACTTGTGAGACTGCATCACGTCAACGTGGTCGTCCGTCCCGGCGAGACCGGGCGGGTCGCTGCGTTCTACACCCACGTGCTCGGGCTGCGGCGGGTCGAGAAACCGGCCGAGGGCACGACGCCCGGCGGTGCGTGGTTCGACGTCAACGACGGCGCGCAGGTGCACATCAGCGAGCGAGCCGACGCCGCGATGCACGACGACAGCCACTTCGCGCTGGTGCTGGACGACTTCGACGACGTGCTCGGCCGGCTCGAGCGGGCCGGTGCGGCGTGGCAGCCGCAGGCCGAGATCTTCGGTGCTCGACGCGGGTCGACCCGCGACCCGCTCGGCAACCGGATCGAGCTGCTCGAAGCGGGCGGCCGGCTCGGGTCGGCGTAGCCCGCTAGCCGACCAGGCGCGCGACGGCAACCGCGGCGATCGCGGCGATCACTACGCTGCGCATCAGCCGGTCGCCGCGACGGAGCACCGGCCACGTGGTCACGGCGAGCGTGACCAGCACCAGGTCGGTCAGCGCGAGCAGCCCGAAGCTTGCGACGCCGTGCAGGAAGAGGCCGGCGATGAACAGCGCGCCGACCGCGACGGCGATCCCGAACGTGACGGCCCGGCGTGGCATGGAAGCCATCTTCACAGGGAAGCCCGGTGCGGGGTCGATCGGATCGCCGCTAGGCTGGCGTCTTCGCCGCCGACCGCCAGCCGGATGGAGACCGAACGATGGCTGCCAACGCCGCTCATGACGCCGTACGCATCGAGGAGCTGGTCAGCCTCTGCAAGCGGCGGGGCATCGTGTTTCCCTCGTCAGAGATCTACGGCGGCAGCCGTTCCGCCTGGGACTACGGCCCGCTCGGGGTGGAGCTGAAGGAGAACATCCGCCGCCAGTGGTGGCGTGCGATGGTCCAGACCCGCGACGACATCGTCGGTCTCGACTCCGCGGTCATCCTCGCGCCGGAGGTGTGGCGTGCCTCCGGCCACGTCGACGCGTTCGTCGACCCGCTGGTGGAGTGCCAGTCCTGCCATCATCGCTTCCGCCAGGACCACCTGCGCGAGGGGCAGGCGGAGCGGAAGAAGATCGACGACCCCGACTCGATCGCGATGTCGACCATCGCCTGCCCGCACTGCGGAACCCGCGGCGCCTGGACCGAGCCGCGGACCTTCAACGGCCTGATGACCACCCATCTCGGCGCGACCGAGGACGAGGGGTCGCTGCACTACCTGCGGCCGGAAACCGCGCAGGGCATCTTCATCAACTTCCTCAACGTGATGACGGCGGCGCGGCGCCGGCCGCCGTTCGGGATCGCGCAGGTCGGCAAGTCGTTCCGCAACGAGATCACGCCGGGCAACTTCATCTTTCGCACCCGCGAGTTCGAGCAGATGGAGATGGAGTTCTTCGTCGAGCCCGGAACGGATGAGGAGTGGCACGAGACCTGGATCCAGACCCGCTGGGACTGGTACGTCGACCTCGGGATCCCGGTCGACGACCTGCGCCGCTACGAGCACCCGCAGGAGAAGCTGTCGCACTACTCGAAGCGGACCGTCGACATCGAGTACCGCTTCCGGTTCGGCGGCTCGGAGTGGGGCGAACTCGAAGGGATCGCGAACCGCACCGACTTCGACCTGAAGACGCACGCGAAGGCTTCGGGCGCCGACCTCACCTACTTCGACCAGGACAAGGGCGAGCGGTGGACGCCGTACGTCATCGAGCCCGCGGCCGGGCTCACGCGCTGTGTGCTGGCGTTCCTGCTCGCGGCGCTCACGACCGACGAGGCGCCGAACGCCAAGGGCGTGATGGAAAAGCGCACGGTGATGCGGCTCGATCCGCGGCTGGCGCCGGTGAAGGTCGCGGTGCTGCCGCTCTCGCGCAACGCCGACCTCTCGCCGCGAGCGAAGGCCCTGGCGGCGGCGCTGCGGCAGCGGTGGAACGTGGAGTTCGACGACGCGGGCGCGATCGGCCGGCGCTACCGGCGCCAGGACGAGATCGGTACGCCGTTCTGCGTCACGATCGACTTCGAGTCGCTCGACGACAACGCGGTGACCATCCGCTCGAGGGACACCATGAGCCAGGACCGCATCGCCATCGACCAGGTGGAGTCCTACCTGCTGCAAACCCTCCCCGCCTGCTGACCCGCACTCATGGCCGTCTGGCCTGGCTAGAGCGTGGTCAGGCGGCCATACTCAGCACCGCGACGCCGCGGGGGAGGCCGCGACCGGCGAGTTGTCGATAGCAAGCTTCGATCTCGCCGATCACTTCGCGCCCGTGGGTGACGAGCCGGCGTGGGGAGTTGTGCAGGATCGTCAACCCAGCAGCGGTCATGAGGTCATGACGCTGCTGCATCTGCTCGAAGAGATCCGCGCGTTCGTGCGCCAGGCGGCCGTTGGTCTCATGGACGAGGCCTGCATCTACGAACAATGCATCGGGGCTGACCACACGTCCACCTGGTAGTCGAAGCGTCGGGTTCAAGAGCGGTCTTGGCAGAACAGTGCTGGCAGACACCAGTCGGAGAAAGTCGGCCTCAGGCGTCGAACGGATGCCGGCACCGAGGTACGCGATCGCGGCGTCGCCGCGACGCGCGTTGCGTCGTTGCCCCTGAATGTGCGCACGGACCAGCTCGTCGTACGTCGTCAGCCGTCGCTGCAGGACTTCGCTCATGATTGCCAGCGCGGTTCGGTCCGCACCAACGAGGCGGCTCGCCGCGATCGCCGCTGTTGCTGCGTCGACGTATCGCACTCGGTCGGTGCGCACGATCGGGATCGGGAAGATCGTCCGTCGGACGACGACGAAGCCCCGACTGCGGATCGGTGTGCCCCACGGAAGCACGACGTGTACCGCACTGTCGTCGACCGGAGCGGATTTGATGCCGTGGAACCGACATGCATCCGGGCCGTCGATTGCACTCTCGGGGCCCGCGAAGAGAACAGCGGCAATGAGCAGTTGGCGGCGGTGGGCTTCGCCGGGGCGGGTCAGGTACACCCCTGGAAGCAGGGTGGACCACTCGTGAGTGCCCAGCCGGTAGTCGATCGCGCGCCGGGTCAAACCCGCATCCAGGGCCTGATCCCGATGCACGATCTCGTCTTGGCTCTGGATCAGGGCGGGAAACGAAGGATCGGTGTGGCATCGTCGCGGCATTTGTCGAGGGTGCGGTCGCCAGTGACCTCCAATCGGCGCGTCGGGCCGATCTGTGGACAGCAACGCCAAGCCGGTGGCCGTCTGAACACGCTCTAGCCAGGCCAGCCGGCCATGAAGTGCGCGGCAGGGGAGGATCGGGGGGTGACGGTTGCGGTTGTGGTGTTCACTCGGGACCTGCGGGTTCGTGATCATCCTGCGTTGCATGCCGCCGCGCGCTCGGCGGAGTTCGTCGTACCGCTGTTCGTCGTCGACGCCGCCATCACCGGCCTTCCGTTCAACCGTCCGAACCCGGCCGCGTTCCTTGCCCAATCGCTCAGTGACCTCGACGCATCCCTGCGCTCGCGCGGCGCCGCGCTCGTCATCCGCCGCGGCGACGTCGCGCGCGAGGTCGCGCGGCTGGCTGCGAGCCTCGACGCAGCCGCGGTGCACATCAGCGCCGACTACAGCCGGTACGCCGTTCGCCGCGAGCAACGCCTCGCCGCTGCTCTCGGCCGGCGTGAGCTGGTCGTCCACGACGCCCACGTGATCGCGCCTCCCGGCTCGGTGACCACCGGCGACGGCCGGCCGTTCAGCGTCTTCACGCCGTACCACCGCAAGTGGCAGCACCATCACCCGCGTTCGGTCCTGCCCGCGCCCCGGCGGCTCACGCTCCCGGAAGGGCTCGCGACCGGCCGCCTGCCCGATGCCGCCGACCTGTGCCGGGGCGCGCGCAGCCCCGATGTTGCCGCCGGCGGCGAGACGGCCGGCCGCAAGCGGATGTCCCCCTGGCTGGCCCGGCACCTCGCCGGGTACGACGACGGCCACGACGACCTCGCCGCCGACGTCACCAGCCGGCTCTCGCCGTACCTGCACTTCGGCTGCGTCAGCCCGGTCGAGCTCGCGTCGAAGGTCGACCGCCGGCGGCGCGGCGCGGATGCGTTCCTCCGCCAGCTCGCCTGGCGCGACTTCTTCCACCAGGTGCTGGCCGACCGCCCCGAGGTGGTGGACGCGGACTGGCGGACCAAGCACGACCGCTGGCGCACGGACGACGCCGCGTTCGAGGCCTGGCGGGAGGGCCGCACCGGTTATCCGCTGGTCGACGCCGGCATGCGGCAGCTCGCGCGCGAGGGCTGGATGCACAACCGGTCCCGCCTGGTGACCGCGAGCTTTCTGACCAAGCACCTCTACCTCGACTGGCGGCTCGGGGCGCGGCACTTCTTCGACCTGCTCGTCGACGGGGACATCGCCAACAACACGTTGAACTGGCAGTGGGTCGCGGGAACCGGAACCGACAGCCGACCGAACCG
>DATJSI010000103.1 GCA_035504215.1 Mycobacteriales bacterium | reverse complement strand
TGAAGCTGGCCGCGGTGTTGAACGACTGGCTCGCGTGCATGCCGCCGTAGCCGAGGCTGAACGGCAGGTGGTGCTGCGCGCGCAGGATGACGTAGAGGCCGAGAACCGAGATCGCCGAGAACGCGAGCACGCTGCGCAGGTACGTCGACCACTTCTGGTCGACGTCGGGGTTCACACCCGTCGCGCGGTAGATCCATCGCTCGACCCGCCAGTGGTGCTCGCTGCTGTACACCCGCGCCATGTAGTCGCCGAGCGGCTTGTACGACGCCGCCAGCGCGATGACCAGGGAGACGATGAAGACGATCCCCGCCGTCGTCGAGCTCATCAGAACCGCTCAGGAAGCAGCAGTGCGACCACCAGGAAGATGCCGGTCGCGATCGCGAGGATCAGACCGACGAGGTTGTCGGCGGTCATAGCCGCTCGGCTCCCTTGGCGATCAACGCGAAGAGCGCGAACACGGCGATGGTCAGGAGGATGAAGGCAAGATCAGCCATGCCCGCAGTGTTGGTCCGGGCGCAGAGCGGCTTCAAAGACCGTGACGAGTCCCTGACGCGGCGCGCAGGAATCTCAACGGGATCCTGACGCGACCCACCGCGAGGAGTGGTTCAGGCGACCTTGAACTGCGCGATCGATGCCCGCAGCTCGGCGGCGAGCGTGTTCAGCTGCGAGGCCGCCGCGGCCGACTGCTTGGAGCCGACGGCGTACTGCCGGGACACATCCGAGACCTGCGTCATGGCCGCGACGACCTGGTCCGACGCCGAGCGCTGTTGCTGTGTCGCGACCGAGATCTCCTTGGCTGCAGTGGTGGTTTCGTCGACCATGCCGGAGATCCGCTCCAGCGCGTCCACGACGCCACGGGCGAGGTCGGAGCCGCGCCGGACGTCGGTTGCCCCTTCCTCGGTCGCGACGATCGTCGCCGTCGTCTCCGACTGGATCTCGCCGACGATCGCCTGGATCTGCCCGGTCGACTGCTGCGCGCGTTCGGCGAGCTTGCGCACCTCGGCGGCGACGACGGCGAAGCCGCGGCCGCCTTCGCCGGCGCGGGCCGCCTCGATCGCGGCGTTGAGAGCGAGCAGGTTGGTCTGGTCCGCGAGGTCGTTGATGACGTCGAGGATCCGGCCGATCTCCTGGCTCTTGTCGCCGAGCGCTTGCGTGCGCAGCCCGATCTGGTCGACGCGGATCGCGATCGTGTCCATCGCCTCGACGCTCGCCGACACTGCCTTTCGCCCGTCCTCGGCGTACCGGAGCGTCTCGGCGGCATAGCGCGCCACGGCCTCGGAGGTCTCGGCGATCTGGGCCGCGGTCGCCGCCAGCTCCTCGATCGTCGACGTCGTCTCCGAGATCGCCGATGACTGCTGGCTCGCCGAGACCGCATGCTCCTCGGCGGTGGCAAGGAGCTCGACCGCGGAGGCGACGATCTGGTCGCCGCCGGAGCGCACCTGGGCCACCAGGTTGCGCAGGTTGCCGAGGGTCTCGTCCAACGCGCCGGTGAGGTGGCCCAACAGCTCCTCGGGAGTGCCCTCCTGGTCGACGCGGACCGAGAGATCGCCCTGCGCGGCCTTGGCGAGAGCCAGGGAGAGGTCATCCACGGTGGCCTTGAGCGCAACCGCTTCGGCCTCGCTGTTGACCCGCTGTTGTTCGAGCGAGTTCGACACCGCGCTGCCGATCAGCGCCATCAGCGGCGTGCAGATACCGATCAGCAACAGCGGACCGACGCTGTGCTCGTTCAGGTCGTGGGCGATCCAGGTGCCGAGCACGAGGCCGCAGTCCATCAGCAGCGCCTGCGCGACCGCCGCCATACGGTTCGGCGCGATGACCGATGCACCGGCGGTGGTGAGCAGCATGAGCACCCAGAACGGGCCGCTGACGCCACCGGTCAGCCCGATCACCGCGACGAGCGCCACCAGGTCCAGCGCGCCCATCGTGAACAGGTAGGGGACCTCGGCCCACGCCGCCTTGGCCTTGGTCCACGGCACGGCACCCTGCATCGCCACCGCAAGGGCGCCGACCCCGAGCCAGCCGTAGAGGATGTTGCGGTGCTCGTGGGCGGGGCCGTGGCCGACCGCGGCCATGACGGTGACCGCGAGGGCAGCGGCCAGCCACTTGCCCAGGCCGGCGATGCTTGCCTCGCGGGAGAGCCGATTCCACGCGGTCACGTCATGTGCATCGGAGGATTCGGCATTCGGGTGAAGCCGAGCGTGCGAGCGATCTTGGCCGTCCGAACGGCGGTCAACCGGCCCGGCGGGCGGTGAGCAGGGGCGCAGCCGCGGCCGCCGCCACCATCCAGGCCGCCGCATACGCGAATCCGGCGGTCGCGGACACCGTGCTCCACAGCAGGCCGACCACCGCGGAGGAGGTCAAGGCGCCGATTCCCTGCACGACCCCGAGCAGCCCGAAGCCGTTGCTCCGGAGCCGGTCCGGCAGCAGGGTTGCGACCGCTGCGGTCTCTGCCGGCTCACCGAACCCGATCCCGGCACCGGCGACGACGAAGGCGAGCAAGAGAACGCCGGGGTTATGCGGGCCGAACGCGAACAGGCCATAGCCCACGACGTACGACGACGCCGCGATGACCATCGCGGCGCGGGCACTGCGCCTGTCGATCAGGTGCCCGGCGGCGAAGGCGGTCACTGTCGCGGCCAGGTTGTGTGCGGCATAGAAGAGGACGGCGAGGCTGGTGGCCGCCGCGATGCTGCGCCCGTCGCGGTGCAGCAGGTCGGTGGCCCGAAGGATCATCAGCGTGGCGGCGAGGTTCCCCAGCTCGAACAGCGTCGGTGCCGCCAGCACCCTGGTCAGCCCGGCCCGGTGGAGCTCGCCGAGGTTGTAGGACAGCACCTTGCGGGCCTTGCCCGGCCCGAGCTTCGAGCGGGCCTCACGCGCGGCCACCCCGATCGCGAACGCGGCCACGAACCCGGGGATCGCCGCGATCAGGAGCGTGGGTCGGATCCCGATGACCGCCACCAGCAACGCGGCCAGCAGCGGCCCGCCGACTGCACCGAGGTTGTCCCCGGCGCGTTCGAGCCCGCTCGCGCGGCCGTACGCGCTCGCCGGCACCAGCGTGAACAACATCGAGTCACGAGCCGGCGAGCGCAGCCCGCGGCTGGTCCAGGCGAGCGCGCGGAGGATGGCGACCTGCCACACCGCGGTGGCGAGCCCGATGGCCCCGGTGGCCAACGCGGTGCCGACGTACCCTCCGGCGACCAGCCGGCGGCGCCGCTCGGGATCCACGGCGAGCGGCCCGCCCACGAGCTTCGCCACGCCGACCAGCGCGTCGGCGATGCTCTCGATCACCCCTAGGGCGCCCGGACCCGAGTGCAGGGTCGCCGTCACGAAGCTCGGCAGCGCGCTCGTCGTCATCTCGTGACCGAGGTCGGAGAACATGCTGGCCGCGCCGATGCTCGCGACTCCCGGGGTCAGCCAGCCGCGCGGCGCATCGTCTTCGGTTGCTTCGGCTTCGGTGGCGTCGGCGTCGTCGCCGCCGGCGGGGTCAACCTCGCTCAC
>DATJSI010000102.1 GCA_035504215.1 Mycobacteriales bacterium | reverse complement strand
ACCGTGCAGTTCGAGGACGGCGCGACGGACATCGGAACGCCGCAGACGGTCAGTGCCGGCACGGCGTCGGTAACGACGAGCACCCTCTCGGTCGGCTCGCACACCCTGCATGCCGTGTTCTCGCCGACGTCGTCGGCGTACAGCGGCTCGACCGGAGACGCGACCTACGTCATCAGTTCGGCGCCGGCGGCCGACACCACGACCGCACTCAGCGTGAACCCGACGGAGGCCCCGGCCTTCACCGCGGTCACGCTCACCGCAAACGTCACCAAGACGAGCGACAGCAGTGCGCTGGGCTCGGGTTCGGGCGAGGTGAAGTTCTTCGACAACGGCACGTCCCTGCTCGGCACTGGGCAGGTCGGGGCCGGAGGAGTGGCCACGCTCGTCTACAGCAGCTTCGCGGTCGGAACGCACAGCGTCACCGCTCAGTTCGTGCCGAGCGACTCGACCACCTACAACACGTCGACCTCGCTCGCGGTGCCGTTCACCGCGGACACTCCGACGACGACGCCGAGCTCACAAACGGTCGACGTCAACATCCCAGCGGGCTCGCTCACGATCACCACGCCGTACAGCCCGAGCAACCCGTTCGACCTCGGCACTGCGGTGCTCGACCCGAACCAGGGTGAGTTCACCGCTACGGCACCGTTCGGTGACCAGGCCAACCCGGCTCAGGGCGTCACGGTCACCGACACCAGGGCCGGTGACGAGTCCTGGACGGCATCCGCCACGGTGACGGACTTCACCGACGCGTCCTCGGACCAGATCAACGGTGAGAACCTCAGCTTCACCGGGGTGACTCCGTCCTATCTCACCGGCAACGCGCTGCAGGCCGGTGATGTCGTCACGAACGACATCACCAGTACGCCGCCGGGCGGCGCGCCGTACGGGCCGAGTGACTCCGGGACCGATGGCCTCAAGGGTGGTCCGCATGCGTTCGCGACCGCGGCGCACGGCGCCGGCGAGGTCAACATCGACGGGATACTGACCCTCAACGCGCCGACCTCGACCCCGGCCGGCGCCTACACCGCGACGCTCACGTTCACGATCGCCTGATCGTCGCAACCCGGGCGGGGGAGCGGGCGGCGGCTTCGGCCGGTTGCCTGCTCCCTCGCCCAATTCTTGGTAGAGTAACTGGACCGACTCACTCAAGTCACGTCACTGAATGGACATACCTGTGCAAGCGGTCTGGCTCGACCGGCGGCGCCCGAGCCGCCGTGGTCCCGGTACGCGGTCGATGGTGCTCGTTGCCGTGCTTTCGGGCCTCACTGCGGTCTCTGCGGGCGGTGGGATCGCTTCGGCGGCGAGGGCTCTCGCGCTGCCGCGCGCGGCGCACACCACGCGGGTGACGTTCGGCATCCAGCCGGCCGGGCTGCACCGGCCGGACGGACGGTCCGATTTCGCCTTTGGTGTCACGCCCGGCGCCAGCCTGTCCGATCACGTCGCGGTGGTGAACTACTCGGCAAGGCCACTGTCCCTGCAGCTGTACGCCACCGACGCGGTCAACACCTCCGACGGCGGGTTCGGGCTGTTGCCGGGTGGCGTGCGGCCGACCGGTGCGGGTGCCTGGCTCACGCTGCCGGCCGCGGCGGCGACGGTCAACGTGCCGGGCAAGCGCCGCTCCGGTCGACCCGGCGAGGTGATCGTCCCGTTCACCCTGAAGGTCCCCGACACTGCCAGCCCGGGTGACCACGCCGGTGGCATTGTGGCGTCGCTGCGGTCCATCGGCCGCAACAAGAGTGGTCAGGCCATCGTGCTCGACCAGCGGGTGGCGATCCGCGTTTTCATCCGGGTCGCGGGCACGCTGAAGCCCGAACTCGCGATCAGCGATGTGCACGCGACCTATCACGGCGGGCTCGACCCGTTCGGCCGTGGCCGTGTGACGGTGCGCTACCAGGTGACCAACACGGGCAACGAGGACTACGGGCTGGCTCAGGGCGTGGGCGTGAGCGGCCTGGTCGGCGGCGGCCACTCAGTCGCGGTGGGCTGGATACCGCTCCTGCTGCCGGGCGACTCCGTGACCGAGGCGGCGACGGTCCGCGGCGTCTGGCCGCAGATCCGAGACCGCGTCTCGGTCACCGAACGCCCGATGGCTGCTCCGGGCGAGGACACGCCGAGCCTGTCGTCTCAGACCGCTCGCGCGGCGGTCTGGGCCATGCCGTGGGCATTGGTTCTGCTCGTCGTCGTGGTGGTGGCGGCCGGCTACCTCGGCTATCGCACTCGAGCGAGTCGGGCCGCCGGTCCCGGTCAGGCGTCACCGAGCCCCGAGCGGGTGAGCGCATGAGGAGGGCCAAGATCGCCCGGGTTGTGACCATGGCAGCGCTCGCGACCGCGGGGCTGCTCGCCGCGGCCGGCACCGCGACTGCCGGTGTGTCGTCGTCGGCGCCGTATCACGACCCGAACGTCAAGGGTTATCTCGGTCTGTGTGACAGGGCCGGCCGGCAGATCACGCAAGGCAGCATCTCGACCAAGCCGTTTGCCTGGCGCGTGGTCTCGTCCCAGCCGGCGCAGGCGCCGTACAACCAGGCTGGGCGCACCGCCACCCTCTATGCGTACCAGCCGCGCAAGGGAATCCCGGCCGGTGAGTGGAGTGGGGACTCGCTGACCGCCTCCGCGCGCTACTCGAACCCGTCGCACCCGATGACCGCGGCCACGACCCGCGACGACTCGCTGAAGAACTTCATCGCCGAGTTCCGGCCGGTCTGGAACGGATTTCTGCAGATCCGGATGTACCTCGGTGCGCCCGACCAGCCGGCGTACTCGCTGACCTACCCCGCGCTCGACGTTCAGGTCACGGGCAACAGCTGGCATGCCGTCGGTGGCGGTCCGGTGTCGTGCACCGGCGGGACGTCGGAGTCGATCGAGACGATCCTGCTGCCGAAGGCGGACTTCACCAAGCACCGGCACTCCACGCACGGGAGTGCGACGCCGCACTCGAACGCAGCCCCGGGCAACGAAAGTGGGTCGTCGTCCACCGGCACCGGTCTCACCGCGCCGACGAACCCGGTCGTGAACACCGCGTCGACCTCCGGCGGGTCCAGAGGGACCGGTCTTCTGGTCGCTCTTCTTGCCATTGCCGTGGTGCTCTTCGGGGCCCTCGGCTACATCTTCCTGCGCACGCGGTCGCCGTCGCCGCACCCCAGGACGCTCGTCCGCCGTAACTCCGAGAAAGGTCGTTGACCATGTCCCTCTCGATTCGTCGCGCCGCGTCCGGCCTGGCCGTGGTCGTGCTGACCGGTGCCGCTCTGCTGGGCACCGCTGCCAGCGGGCACGCCACCACCACGCCGCCGTGGGAGCCGGACCCGAGCTCGGTGGGCGGCCTGCTCTTCTTCAACTCCTCGGGCCAGCGAATCACCGGCGGGAGCACCAGCGACCAACCGGTGGCGGCCTATGTCGAGGGCACCACCACGATCCGCAACGGCGACACCAAGGCGACGTTGCTCGGCTATCTCCCGGTCAAAGGTGACGTTCCCGGAAAGTGGCAGGGCGAGGCGATGAGCGTGGCCACCGTCTACCCGAACGCCGGCGCTCCGGGTGCGCTGGGGACGGCCTCGCTTCCCGTGCAGACCGGCTCATCGGGCGATGAGAGCCTCGCGACGCTGGCCGTCGACTTCCCGAACAACGACACGTCTGGCGACGGGTACGCCGGCATGTACCAACTCCGGCTCGTGACCTCCGGGCCGGACCTGCAGCCCACGACCAGCTACGACTCTGCGGACATCCAGATCACCGGTGACACCTGGTCCGTGGTCTACGACCAGACCGCGTTGACCACCAGGACTTCGCTCTCGGTGAGCCCTTCCGGTACGGCGTACCACGGCTCATCCGTGACCTTGAAGGCAACCGTCAGCCCGTCGAACGCGGCCGGTTCGGTCGGCTTCTACGACGGCAGCAAGCTGCTGCACTCAGTGAAGGTCTCCGGTGGCAAGGCGACGTATACGACGAAGTCGCTGTCGGACGCCAAGTACAAGCTGAAGGCCGTCTTCACGCCGACTGATGCGACGGCGTTCTCCTCGTCGACCTCGTCGGCGAAGACGCTGTCGGTCAAGGCGCATCCGACCAAGACCAGCCTCAAGGCATCGGCCTCCTCGATCAAGAAGGGCAAGAAGCTGACCCTCACGGCGACCGAGTCGCCCAAGGCCGCCGGCAAGATCACCTTCTACGACGGCAAGAAGAAGCTCGGGACGGCCAAGGTCGCTAAGGGCAAGGCCACGCTTTCGGTCTCGTCGCTCAAGCCGGGCACGCACAAGCTGACCGCCAAGTTCACGCCGGCAAGTGTGGCGGATGACGCTGCGTCGACGTCGAAGGTCGTCAAGGTCAAGGTCACCGGATGACGCTGGTCTCCGAGAGTCCGTCCACCGCGATGCCGAGCGGGCCGGCGCGACCTGCGCGGGCGGTCTCGCACGACCTGCCGCGGCCGGGCGAGGAGCGACGTGGGCCGGCCCGGCTCGACGCGCTCGAGATCTCCGCGTGGTTCGGAACCAATCAGGTGCTCGACGACGTGTCGCTTTCGATGCCGCCGGCAACGGTGACCGCGCTGATCGGCCCGTCCGGATGCGGCAAGTCAACGTTCCTGCGAATCCTGAACCGGATGCACGAGTCGGTGCCGGGCGCTGCGTTGGCGGGTGAGGTGCACCTCAACGGTGTGGACATCTACACCGCCGGCTATCGAGTCACCCAGACCCGCAAACGGATCGGCATGGTGTTCCAGAAGCCGAACCCGTTCCCGGCCATGTCGATCGCTGACAACGTCACGGCCGGCCTCGCGCTGACCGGACGGCGGATCGGCCGGTCCGATCGCACCGCTCTCGTCGAGGACTGCCTGGCGCGGGCCGGCCTCTGGGCGGAGGTCAAGGACCGGCTCGACCGACCCGGATCAGCGCTGTCGGGCGGTCAGCAGCAGCGGCTGTGCATCGCCCGGGCGCTGGCGATCGGCCCCGAGGTGCTGCTGATGGACGAGCCGTGCTCCGCGCTGGACCCGACCTCCACGCGGCGGATCGAGGAGACCATCGCTGAGCTGCGCAAGGACGTGACCATCGTCATCGTCACGCACAACATGCAGCAGGCGGCCCGGGTGTCGCAGCAGGCCGCCTTCTTCCTGGCCGAGCAGGGCACACCAGGTGCGATCGTCGAGAGCGGCCCGACCGAGGAGCTGTTCGAGCGCCCCCGCGACAAGCGGACCGAGGACTACGTGCACGGGCGGTTCGGGTGACGACCGCGCTTCAGTCGCTCCCGTCGCCGTCTGCGCCGACGGCCGGCCCGCGCGTGCCCCGGCAGCTCACGCCGGGTCTGGAGCCGTCGGATCGCATCTTCCACGGCGTCGCGCGGACGGTCGGGTTGTTCGTGCTGGTGATGACCGGGTCGATCGGCGTCTTCCTCGGCTACCAGTCCATCCCGACGTTGCACCACTACGGGTTGCGGTTCTTCACCCAGACCCAGTGGAACCCCGAGCTGAACCAGCTCGGCATCGCTGCGGTGCTGGTCGGCACCGTAGAGGTGGCGCTCGTCGCGATGACGGTGGCGTTCCCGTTGGCGTTGATGTTCGCGGTGTTCATCACCGACTATGCGCCGCGCTGGCTCAAGGGATGGCTGATCTCGGCGATCGACCTGATGGCCGCCGTGCCCAGCATCATCTACGGGCTCTGGGGGTTCTTCATCCTCCAACCGCACGCGATCAACCTCGCCCGCTGGCTCAGCCAGCATCTGGGCTTCCTGCCGATCTTCCACGTGGACACCGACGCGAACGCCGCGGTGTGGCAGCAGTCGCGCTACACCAGCTCGGCGTTCATCGCGGGTCTCGCGGTGTCGATGATGGCGATCCCGCTGGCGTGCGCGGTCATGCGCGCCGTCTTCGACCAGGCGCCGATCGGTGAGCGTGAGGCGGCGATGGCGCTCGGTGCCACGCGGTGGGGCGTGGTGCGCAAGGTCGTGCTGCCGTTCGGAAGAGGCGGCATCGTCGGTGGCACCATGCTCGCGCTCGGCCGCGCGCTCGGCGAGACGGCAGCGGTGCTGATCATCATCTCGCCGGCGTACGTCATCAAGCCGCGGATCCTCGAGGCCGGCACCCAGACGACGTCGGCGCTGATCGCGGGCGACTTCGGAGAGGCCTCCAAGGGCCAGCTTTCCGCGTTGCTCACCGCCGGCTTCGTGCTCTTCGTCATCACGATCATCGTCAACACGATCGCCGCAGTAGTCATCGGTCGCAGCCGAAGCGGCGCCGCGACGGAGATCTGAGATGACTACGGTGACCCCAGAGAGGGCGGCGCCCGCCGCCCAACCGCCGGCTGTCGCTGTGCCGGTCAAGCGCCGACCGCGCAAGCTTCGTGTGATGACGTTCGACGACTGGATGTCACTTGCCGGGTCGCTGCTCTCGTCGTTGGCGTTGGTCGACATCGTCTATGAGCACCTCGTCGACGGCAGCGGAACCGTCGGGTTCCTCGTCGTGTGGTTCCTGACGTTCCTGCTGATCTACGGCGTCGTTGTCGCGATGGGCAACCCGCTGACCCTGATGGTCGACCGGCTGGTCACGGCGACGCTTTACGCCGCGTCCGGCTTGGTGGTGTTCGCGCTCGGGACCACCGTCTACTTCACCTTCGTCAAGGGGATCCACGCCGTCCTGCACGCCAACTTCTTCACCAAGACGATGGCCGGCGTCAGCCCCACCTCGCCGCTGAGCCAGGGCGGCATCCTGCACGCGATCGTCGGCACCTTCATCGAGGTCGGCATCGCGATCGGCGTCTCGGTGCCGCTAGGGATCGGCACCGCCGTCTACATGGCGGAGGTCGGTGGCCGTGGTTCTCGCCTCGTCCGGACCGTGGTCGAGGCGATGACCGCGCTGCCGGAGATCCTCGCCGGTTTGTTCGTGTACGTGACGCTGATTGTCGGGTTCGGTCTCCCGAAGTCGGGCATCGCGGCGTCGGCGGCGATGTCGGTGACGATGGTGCCGATCATCGCCCGGGCGTCCGAGGTCGCGCTCCGCGTGGTGCCGGGCGGGCTGCGCGAGGCCAGCCTCGCTCTTGGCGCGTCGAGATGGCGGACGGTCCGCAAGGTCGTGCTGCCGAGCGCGCGAGCCGGCCTTGCGACCGCGACCATCCTCGGCGTTGCCCGCGGGATCGGCGAGACCGCAGTGGTTCTCATCACTTCGGGAGCGTCGAGCTTCATGACCGTCAACCCGGTGACCAACGAGATGAACTCGCTGCCCCTGTTCATCTACACGTCGGTCAAGTCCGGTGAACCGCTGGCGATCAACCGAGCCTTCGGCGCGGCCAGCGTCCTGCTCCTGCTGGTCCTCGTGCTGTTCGTGGTCACGCGGGTGCTCGCACGAGAAAAGGCGGTACGCCGATGAACCCCCGCATCCGGCGCAACCTGCGTGCGCGCCTGGGCGCCGCAGCCGTCATCGCAGTCGCACTGCTCCCGGTAGCCACCGGCCTCGGCGCCACACCGGCCTCGGCCGGCGCGAGCCATGCGCTGATCGAGGGCTCGGGGTCGAGCTGGGCGGCGAACGCGGTGAACCAGTGGATCGCCGACGTGCAGTCGGAGGGCATCGAGGTCGACTACACCCCGAGCGGTGACGCGCAGGGCCGCCAGGACTTCGCGAACCGAACCTCGGATTTCGCGGTGACGTCGCTCGGATACCAGGGCGTCGACAAGGTCACCGGCGTGTCGGACACCTCGCAGGGCCGCCGCTTCGCCTACCTGCCGATCGCCGCCGGTGGCACTGCCTTTCCCTACCAGATCCGCTACGACGGCAAGATGGTGCGCAACCTCCGGCTGTCCGGAGAGACGCTGACCAAGATCTTCACAGACCAGATCACCAACTGGGACAACCCGGAGATCACGAAGGACAACAACGGGCACGCGCTGCCGTCGATCCCGATCATTCCCGTCGTACAGTCCGAGGGCTCGGGGGCGACCGCGCAGCTGACCAAGTACTTCGCGAACCAGTATCCGAGTCTCTGGCAGGCGTTCTCGCACTCGTCGACGTTCACCGAGTACTACCCGCAGGACCCCGGCAGCAACCAGATTGCCCAGAACGGCTCGGACGGCGCGATGAACTATGTGTCTTCGAAGGTCGCCAACGGCTCCATCGGGTACGTCGAGTACTCCTACGCGCTCGCGAAGAACTATCCGGTTGCGAAGCTGCTCAACAAGGCCGGCTACTACACGTTGCCAACGCAGTACAACGTTGCGGTGGCGCTCGAGGACGCCGTCATCAACATGAACCGCAACTCGCCGAACTACCTGCTGCAGAACCTCGACCACGTCTACACCGACCCGGATCCGCGCACCTACGCGTTGTCGTCCTACGTCTACGAGATCGAGCCGACCGGCACGAACGCACAGGACTCGAAGATCACGACGGCCAAGCGTCAGTCGATCGCGGACTTCACCTACTACTCGATCTGCCAGGGTCAGAAGGAGATCGGACCGATCGGCTACTCACCGCTTCCGGTCAACCTCGTCGAGGCCGGCTTCGGGCAGATCGACAAGCTCAAGAAGGCAGATCCGGCGGTGGACCTCACCGAGCGCAACGTGCGGACGTGCGACAACCCGACGTTCGTCGAGGGGCACCCCAGCAAGAACTACCTGGCCAAGATCGCGCCGCTGCCGCCGTCGTGCGACAAGATCGGCGCCGGTCCATGCGCAGCGGGCGTGACACCGAACGGGATCGGCAAGACCCCGACGACCTCGGGCACGTATCCGGGGACGAAGAGCTCGGGCAACGGGGGCGGCGACAGCCAGCCCGGGTCGGGCGGCGGCAAGGGCGGCGGCTCGTCCAGCGGTGCCAAGGGCGGGAGTACCACCGGCGGGACGCAACCCACGACCGGCACCACGAACCCGCTGGTCGCCGACCAGAACGGCGAGGGTGCCGACCAGGCCGTCACCGTGCCCGCCGGGCTGGCCGGTTACCGCTCGAGCCACCTGACCGCCGTGCTTGCTCCGCTCGCGGTCGCGCTGCTGGTGCTCGCACTGGTCCTTCCGCCGCTGGTCGCGCACCGAATACAGGCCGGGCGCCGAGGTAGGGACTGATGGGCGGCGCAGCGCGGGTGCGCCGCCCCATCGCCGCAGCCGCAGCGGTCCTCGTCGGTGCCACTGCGCTGGTGTCGTTCGCCGGCCCGTCCCGGGCGGTCTCGAGCACCTCGACGAAGCCTTTCACCGCCACCCGGACGGTGTCCCGGATCAACCTCAACAACGGCAAGAACCACGTCGTCGACAAGCGGAAGGTGACCCTTCACGTCGACAACACGGCCGACCTTCGCGGCCGCCAGGAGGTCAAGGTCTCGTGGTCGGGCGCGCACCCGACCGGTGGCATCGTCGCCGACGAGAACTCGATCGACGCGCAGCAGGAGGAGTATCCGTTCGTCCTGCTCGAGTGCCGTGGGGTCGACTCGACCAAGGTCCCGGCCGCGAAGCGGCTGAGCCCTGAGACCTGCTGGACCCAGGACTGGAGCGAGCGCTACCAGGACACCTTCCAGACCCGGTTTCCGCCGTACCGGCTGGATCGCTACGCGACGAAGGCCGACCGGGCCCAGGTCGCGGGTGCGCCGAAGGAGCTCCCGGCCGCCTGCAAGTACCTGCCGGCGCCCACCCAGCACTGGGTGCCCTTCATCGCCGCAAGCGGGCACGTGTACGACGAGGGTCCGGCCGGCTGCGCGGGCGAGCCTCCGGAGTCGCAGAACGTCGGCGGCTCGGCGTTGCCGAGCAACGAGACGTTCGGCGTCACGGGTCTGGATGGCAAGGGCAGCGCGGACTTCGACATCTGGACCTCGGCGGAGAACGCCTCCCTCGGGTGCTCCCAGATCGTGGCGTGCTCGCTGGTTGCCGTGCCGATCATGGGGATCAGCTGCGACCCAGCGGCGACCGGCCTCCCGGCCTCGGACCGACCGCCCGCGGGCGAGCTTGCGGCGGACACTGCCAGCTGCGAGGCCAAGGGCGCGTTCGCGCCCGGCGAGATCGTGCGGCCGGTCGGCGCCGAGGACCTGACGGTGAGCGGGAGCCTGTGGTGGAGCCCGTCGAACTGGCGCAACCGGATCTCGGTGCCGCTGACCTTCGCCGTCCCGGACAACGCCTGCGACGTCGTCAGCGACAGCCACGACGTGCAGGTCTTCGGTTCCGAGCTGCTGATCCAGGCCACCGGGCAGTGGGCGCCACACTTCTGCCTGAACCCGAAGCTGTTCAACTTCACGCACGTTCAGACCGGCGAGCCGGAGGCGGCCAACCTGCTGGCCACCGGGAGCGCGGAGGCGGCTTTCGTCAGTGACCCGCCACCGAAGGGCTACGGGAAACCGGTGGTCAATGCGCCGGTGGCCGTGACCGGTTTCGCGATCGGTTACGTCATCGATGGCGCCAACGGGCAGCCGTACCGCAAGCTCCGCCTCGACCCGCGCCTGCTCGCGAAGCTGTTGACCGAGTCCTATCCGGCCGACCTCCCGGTGCAGGAAGAGGATCCCGCGCTGGCGCACAACCCGCTGAACATCACCCTCGACCCGGAGTTCCAGAAGCTCAACCCCGGCATTACCCACGGGGTGGACGCCTCGGAGGCGGCGTCGACCCTGCTCGCGTTGTCGTCGAACTCCGACGTCATCGAGGCGCTCACGACCTACATCAACGACAACAAGGCCGCGCGCGCCTGGTTGAACGGCAAGCCGGACCCGTGGGGCATGGTCGTGAACCCGGCGTACAAGGGGATCAAGCTCCCGGTCAACAGCTGGCCGCTGCTGTCGAAGTTCGAGCCGAAGCAGTTCTACGCGTCGGGCAACAACGACTGCCTCAAGAACGACCCGGTTCCTTACCTGCCCCTGGTTGCTGCGCCGCTCGCCCGGCTCGAGGAGATCACCGAGGCGTTGCAGTTCTCCGTCGCGCAGTCGACCACCGTGTGCTCGCAGATCGACGGAACGACACTGGGGGAGAAGCTGGTCGCACTCGGCCGCCAGACGGTCGGCTACCGGTTCATGCTCGGCATCACGTCGGTCCCCGACGCGTTGCGCTACCAGATCAACATGGCCGCGTTGCAGACGACCAATGCGCACACCTTCGTCAAGCCCAGCAACGCCACGATGCGCGCCGCGACGACGTTCCTCAAGCCGGACAAGACGACCGGGTCGTGGCCGGTGCCGATGGCGAAGCTGGCGGCGTCGAAGGCCGGCAAGGATGCCTACCCGGGCACTATGGTCGTCTACACCTCGATACCGACCAGCGGGATCCCGGCCGAGGATGCGAAGGACTACGCCGCGTTCCTGCGCTACGCCGTCGGCGCCGGGCAGAAGCCCGGATTGGGAGTCGGCGAGCTGCCGCCGGGTTACCTGCCGCTGACGAAGGCGAACGGACTCGGGCAGCTTGCCGGTTACACCGATGCCGCTGCCGATGCTGTTGCCGCGCAGAAGGGTGCTCGGCCGGCGCTGACCGGCAACCCGGCTCCCGGCTCGAGCCCGAGCCGCACGCCGACGCCGACCGCCACGCAAGGCGGCAGCGGTCTCGTCCCACCGGTGTCCTCGCCGCCGGCGACCTCGACACCGACACCGGCCAACAGCCCAACCGTCGCCACCAGTCCGTCGACGAGTCAGGTGTCGCTCGGGCGCACGCTCGGGATCCCGCTCGGCGGCGGTGGTCTCGTCGTCGTGGTGGTGCTGTTCCTCGCAGTGCTCGGCGGGCTCAGCGCGCCCGGCGCCTACCTGCTCGGCCGGAAGCTGGGGCGGTGGTGAGCGTCGACGCGCCGTTCGCGCCACCCACCGACGTGCCCGAGCCACGCATGGCGTCGGAGCCGCCGCCGGCCCGGCGTGAGCCGCTTCCCGTTTCGGTCAAGGTCGTGTTCTCGAGCATCGCCGGGCTGGCCGCGGTTGCGGTTTTCCTGGCCGTGTACGCGCTCGGGCTCAGCGCGCTGCAGGAGCAGCGCAGCCAGCATCAGCTCTATGCCTCGCTGCGCGGCCTGCTCTCGCCCTCGAGCCCGGTCGCGCCGCGCATCGGGGGAGTGATCCCGCCCGGCACGCCGGTCGCACTGATCAATGCTCCGGCCGCCGGCCTGCACAACGTGGTCGTCGTCGAGGGCACGTCGTCCGGGGATCTCCTGGCCGGCCCTGGTCATCTGCGCGACTCGCCGCTTCCCGGCCAGGCCGGGCAGTCGCTGATTCTCGGCAAGAGCGTCACTGCCGGTGCGCCGTTCCGCCACGTGACGGCGTTCCGGACCGGTGATCCGATCACCGTCACCACTGGGCAGAAGACCTTCACCTTCCACGTCATCGATCAGCGAGTGGGTGGATCGCCGCTGCCGGCGCTGCCTTCGGGCGGTGCGTTGCTGACCCTCGTCACATCGACCGGATCAGGCTGGCTCGGGCATCTGGCACCCAGCCACGTCGTGTACGTCGACGCGACTCTCGTCGGTCGTCCGGTCGCGACTCCAGCCGGCCGCCCGGTCGCCGTACCCGTCTCGGAGCTGCCGGGGCGGAGCGACCCCGGTGCCTGGCCCTACCTGATCCTGTGGCTGCAGGGGCTCGTGCTCGCGGGGGTCGGCGCGGTGGGGGCGTGGATGCGGTGGGGGCGCTGGCAGACCTGGCTGGTGGCGATCCCGGTGCTGCTCGGCGTGCTCTGGGGGATCAGCCAGGAGAGCATGCACCTGCTTCCGAACCTGCTCTGAAGCGGGCGGCTCAGCCCACCAACGGGTCGAACCGCTCGGTCGCGACCAGTTCCACCACCGAGGCGGCGGCCCGCAGGTGCAGCACGGTCATCCCGCCCTTGCGAACCGTCGGGTCGCTCAGCGGCGGCGCGTTGAGAGCGGTGACGGTTGCGCCCAGCAGTGACGGAAGCGTCTTCCCCTGGCTGCAGACGACCGACGGCTCGCCGCTGCCGAGGATGTCCAGCATCCGCTCGAGCGCTCGTTGCGGGTCCTGAGCGTAACCGGCCTCCGACAGCAGCGGCTCGCTCTCGACCGGCACGTGGGCGACGCTCGCGTAGGGCCCGATCGTCTCGGTGCACCGAAGAACATCCGCGGAGAGAACGCGCCGGATGTCGTACGTCGACAGCAGGGGCACGAGTGCCTCGGCCTGCTGGTCACCGAGATCGTCCAGTGGCCGCTCGCGGTCCTCGCCCTGCCATGACGCGCGGTCGCCGGCACTGGCGTGCCGGACCAGGATGCACGGCCAGGTCGAGACGGTGTCGATGTCGATGTCGGCGAGGATCGACTGGTCACGGGCCGGCGAGAGATGCCGGCGGGCCTCCTTCGGCGGCAACCACATCATCTGGTCGACCTCTGCGTTGGGGCGGAACTGTCCGCCTTCGACACGCATCGCCCAGTAACGGACCCGCTTCGGGTCGCCGTCCTTGAGGTAGCGGATCTCCCCGAGCGGACGGCCGGGTACGCCGGTGTAGCCGGTCTCTTCCCAGACCTCGCGGACGCCGCCGATCACGGGGTGTTCGCCGACGTCGAGCTTGCCCTTGGGAATCGACCAGTCGTCGTACTTGGGCCGATGGACCAGGGCGACCTCGATCCCGGAGCCCCCGGTAGCGGTCCGCCACAGCACGCCGCCGGCCGCTTCGATGAGCTTGTCCGCCATCAGGGCGTCAACCATCTCCGGAGATTCGGTCGCGAGGCATCCGCCCACACGTGCCGGAACTCGGCGCGTGCAGCGTCCGCCGCCGCGGTCTGGTGGGCGTGCAGCACCCCGAGCGTAAACGCCGTCATCCCGGCGCCCTTGGCGCTGGCCATCCCGAACAGCAGATCCGCGGCGAGCACCGCGTCCTGGTGCTCACCGAGCACCTCCTGCACGCGTTCGGCCTGCTCCGAGAGTCGCCGCGCAGGTTTGCCGAACATCGGTGCGACCGCGTCACAGCTGTACCGCAGCTGCTTCGCGTCGATCCGAACCCGATGCCAGTCGAGCTCGACGGCGTCGGCTCGCTTGAGCCGCTTGGCGTTTTTGGCCAGCCGGTCCCACGCGAGGCCGACCAGACCGGGGAGTACGTCGGCCACCGGCTCATCCGCGGCTGGTGAGGTCATCGGCTCCCATGCGGCGTCGACCAGCCGCTCGAGCAGGACGACGTACCGCTCGGACCGCAAGGTCTCGAGGACCTGGTCTCCACCCGCGACGAGGTCGCTGCCGACGACGTGCTCGATCCGGGCCCGGACCGGGCCGAGCACCAGCTGGGTGGGCACCCGGTCGAGGTCGCGGAGCAGCCGTTCGAGCAGCACCTCGTTGTCGCGAGCGCCGGCGAGAGAGTCCGCGAGCCATTTCAGCTCGGTGCGCAGCGAGGTCGCCCACTCGGGGTCGAGCAGGGGGCCGAAGGTCTTCAAACCGCTGCGCAGCCGGCGGGCCGTAACGCGCATCTGGTGGACGGCGTCCGGCGTGTTGCGGCGGACCGCGACGTCGTAGCTGATGAGTGCGCGGACATTGCGCCGCAACATGTCCCGCACCCCGCACCGAGCCGGCTCGTCGAGCCCGACCGGCGCGGGCAGCGGAGGGTCGGGGTCGGCGGTCGCCTGAGGGCCGAGCGCGCGAACCACTTTCGGCAGGAACTCGC